>DBBA01000048.1:0-5495 GCA_002291955.1 Rhodobacteraceae bacterium UBA996
GGCCTGATATTTCACCCGGGCGTTCCACCGGGCGCCCGGGCGCAGACCGAGCGATTTCCGCAAGTCGGGCTAATCCGGGCGCGAGGCATTTCGCGCCGGGGTGCACCGTCCGGAAAGCGTCGCCAATCGCACCGGTGGCCTCGGCTGGCCCTGCCCGATAGCATGCGCCGCCTGCGGCGGCAGCGGATCGCGACAGCATCCGGTCCACGGGGACGGCCAATTCTTCAGGTTGCGGCCGGCACGTCGCCATGACTTGGCCCTGCGACATGACCCCGACAGAGACCGGCCGACATGTCCCGGCCCGGCGGATCGTCACCCCAGAGCCCAGCAGGCATTCCGGGCGCGCAGGCGCGCCGTCAATGAACCTGGCCCTGCACGGTGGCTGTCAGGTCGCTCAGACTGAACGGTTTCGGCAGGAAGACCGAATTGGGAATGCGTGCCTTGTCCTCGCCGAAATGGTCTTCGGCATAGCCTGACACGAAGATCACCCGGACACCCGGGCGCGTTTCCAGCGCCTTCTGCACCCAGGTTGGGCCGTCCATCCCCGGCATGATGACATCGGTCACGAACACATCCACCGACAGGTCGGGGTCGGCCAGAGCACCCAGCGCTTCTTCCGCGTTCTGCGCTTCGATCACCGTGTATCCGCGCATGCGGAGCGCGCGCGACGCGAACGCCCGCACCGGCGCCTCGTCCTCGACCAGCAGGATCACGCCGCTGCCGTCACGGTGTGTCGGCCGGACCCGCTCGGGCACGGGTGGGGCGGCAACTTCGAGCACCTCGCAGATCGGGAAATAGAGGGTGAAGCAGCTCCCGCTCCCAACGACACTGTCGACAAAGATGTACCCGCCCGTCTGCTTGACGATCCCGTAGGCCGTGGACAGGCCCAGACCGGTCCCTTCGCCGACCCGTTTGGTCGTGTAGAACGGTTCGAAGATCTTCTCGATCCGGTCATGGGGGATGCCGCAACCCTGGTCGCTGACGCGGACCACCGTGTATTCGCCCGGCGGCACCCGCGCCTGATCGCGCACGAGCGCGTCGGCCAGCACCACGCGCTCGGTCTCGACCGTGATCACGCCACCGTCCTTCATCGCATCGCGCGCGTTGACCACCAGGTTCATGAACACCTGCTCGAGCTGGCGGCGATCGGCCCGAATCGGGCCAACTTCAGGGTCATGCACCAGCGACAGCGTGACCTTCTCGCCGACCAGGCGATTGAGCAGATGCGTCAGGTCCGAAAGAAGCTCCCGGAGATCAAGCACTTCCAGGGTCTGGCTCTGCTTTCGCGAGAAGGCCAGAAGCTGCCCCACAAGGCTGGCGGCGCGGTTTGCGTTCTGATGGATCTGCACGAGGTCGCCATAGTCCGGGTCGCCGCTGTCGTGCCGCAGAAGCAGCAGGTCGCAATGGCCCGAGATCGCAGTGAGAAGGTTGTTGAAGTCGTGCGCGACGCCGCCGGCCAGTTGCCCGATCGCCTGCATCTTCTGGCTCTGGACGAACTTCGCTTCGAGCGTCTTGAGCTCGGTCGCATCGGTCAGCAGCGCGACCAGCAGTGATTCGCCGTTGTCGACCACGCGCGCCAGCGTGACCTGAAGGTAGGTTTCGGTCTGGGTATGCTGGGCGCGCAGGACCTCGGGCTGCATCAGACCGCGTCCCTCGAACGCATCGGCCAGCCAGTCGGCAACACCGCGTCCGGGCCCGTCGAGAAGCCGCGCCATCATGACGCCGTCGGTATCACGCAGTCCGAACAGGTCGCGCGCCAGACGGTTTGCCGACGCGACTTCGCCCCCCGGACGGATCATCAGGGCGGGGACGGGCAATCCCTCGAACAGGGCGCCATGCTCGGTCGCGCCTTCCTCGGTCAGTTGGAGGAAGTAGTATTCGGTCCGGCCCGCCGTCGCTTCGACCGGGACGATGCGGACAGGCACGGTGCCGTCGCGCGTCTGAAGCCGGTGCACGGCGCCCGACTTCACCGGCATGTCCGTCACCACCCGGTCGAGCGCACTGGGCCGGTGGCCAAGAAGCTTCCGCATCGCCTCGTTCACGAACAGGACCGTGCCGGATTTGGACGCGGTCAGCATCGGCAAGGTCGCCGTCTCGCCCGTGCGGCCTGACCCGCGATCCCCCCCCTCCTCGAGCCGCCAGACAAACTGCCGGTTGGCAACGAGGTGCACGGTGATCCGGAGGTGACCTCGACGTGTCACGACATCCTCGGACGCGCGTCCCTTGGCCAGCGCGGTGTTCTGCAGCCGGTAGAGCACCGCCGAGGGCGAAGCGAACAGGTCGCCAAGTGCCCCCGCCAGCGTCTGCGCCGCCCGGGCATGGAACCGCTCATGAGCCGCGCGGTTCGACCAGACGAGTTCGCCATCCTCGCCGGTGGCAAAGACCGGATTGGCATCCTCCTCGCACAAGGAGACAAGCGCGGCGCGCTGCTGGGCCTGCTGGCTGCGGACCGACGCCGAGAAGACGCGCAGCAGCGCGGCCAGCGCGAACAGGGTGCATCCCCCCGCAAGGAATGGAAGCGCCGCCAGCGGCGTGGGCATGACCACCGCGACGCCGACCAGTGGCAGACCGGCCACGGCGACAAGCGGCGCGCGATGGGCCAGCGCAGCCGCGGTCTCACTGATCCCGCGTACGGTGTCCCCGTCGCCTGCCACGCCTGCCACGCCTGCCCCCCGGGGTTTCGATTCGTTCCGCCCGCATTGCAGGCCACAATCCTTAAGCGCAGATTAACGCGCTATTTCCCGCTCAGGTAGCGTCGCCGTGCAGGCGCGACAGGCAGGCCAGAAAGAATCCGTCGCCCCCGTCAAGCGGCGACCATCGGCGCGTGCTGTCAAGCTTCCACTCCGGGCAAGCTGCCAGAAATGCCGCAATCCGGTCCCGGTTCTCGGCCTCGAACAGCGAACAGGTGGCATAGGCCAGGATGCCCTGCCGCGCGACGAACGGCGCGGCTGCGGCCAGCACCCGGTCCTGGGTCGCGGTCAGACGGTCGAGGCCGGCGGGGGTCAGCCGCCAGCGCGCCTCGGGCGAGCGCCGCCACGCGCCGCTGCCGGAACAGGGGGCGTCGCACAGGACCAGATCAAAGGGGCCAAGCCGTGGCAGGTCGGCCGTCGTGACGCAGGAAACATCGACTCCGGCACGCGCGGCACGCGCCGGCAGATCGGCCATTCGCGACGGATCCGCATCATGCGCGACCACGGACACATCCGGCTGGCGACCCAGGATCGCCAGCGCCTTGCCGCCTCCTCCGGCACAATAATCCAGCACCCGCATCCCGGGTCGCAGGGGAAGGTCCGCCACGACAGCCTGGCTTGCGGCATCCTGCACCTCGACCAGTCCGGTGCGGTAGGTGTCGGATGCCTGGATGCGCCGCGCGTTTGCGGTGACCCGCAGCGCGGTGACGGTCAGGGGATGGGGCTCGGTGCCGATCCCCTCGTCCGCCAGTCGCGACATCGCCAGGTCACGGGCCACCCGCGCGAGGTTCACCCGCAGGAAAACCGGCGCGCGATGGCGCAGCGCATCGGTGATCGCGGGCGCGTCCGATCCCCAGTCTGCAGCCAGCAAAACCTGCGCCCAGTCGGGCATGTCGGCCGCATCGGACGGCGACAGCGCCGGAGGGGACGCCAGCCGCGCGCGCTCGGCCCCGGTCAGGGGCGCCGGCCCATGGCGCGACCCGTCGAACAGACGGTCGGCGTCGGCCGTGTCCCTGTCCGGCTCGGCCAGCATCCCAAGCATCAGGCCACGCCCGCTGTCCGTGCCGGCAAGGGCCGCCCGGCTGCGGCGGCGACGCAGAGCATCGAAGACCAGATCCCGGACCGCGGCCCGGTCGCCCGACCCGGCAAATCGGTTTGCGCGCCCCCACGCGGTCAGGACCCGTTCCGCGGCCTCGCCCGCCAGGATGCGATCCAGCAGCTCGATCGCGGTCTGGACACGGGCGGCGGGGGTCATGCGACGGCCTTTCGGGATGGGGGCTGGCAGGCGGCGGACCGCGGTGTCGGCCCGACGCGCGGGCAGGTCAAGGGAATCCGCCACGCCTCGGGAATAACTGCGCCCGTGATCCGTCAACCTGACATCGGAGGACACAAGCCCCGACAACGAAAGGACACGATCATGAAACTCCTCAAGACAGGCCTGATCGGCGCACTGGTCGCCACCGCGGCCACAGCCACCCCGGCTGCTGCCAGCGATCCCGTCCTGCGGTTCTTCCAGCAGGTCCTTGGCGGAGAGCCCCGCGCGGGTCTGGATCGCAGCGGCCAGAGCCGGTTCGAAGCGCGCAGCTGGCAGAACCGCGACGACGATGACGACGACCGGCGCGGGTCGTCCAACTCGAACTCCTCGTCGAACTCGAGCTCCAACTCGTCGAGCAACTCGTCGTCGAACTCGAGCTCGAACTCGTCCAGCAACTCTTCCTCCAACTCCAGCTCGAATTCCTCGTCGAACAGCTCGTCAAACTCCAGCGACGACAACGACGACGACTGAGACGCAACGCACCACAGACAAGCCGAAAGGGGGCCGGGCAACCGGCCCCCTTGTCTTGTGCCGACCGATGCGGACGGAAGAAAAGATGCGGGCTTGCACCGGTCCCCTACCGGGGCGCGCGCGCGTCTGTCCGGTACCATCCGGGTGTGGAGTCGGTCAGGCGACGGACCTTCAGGCGTTCCTCGGCCTCGGCCTCGGTCTCGGACCGGATCTCGGCCTCGATCTGCGTCGTCTCGCGCCTGAACGGGATCACCTGGACCATGGGCGAGCCCTTGGCGATCTCGTGCAGACCGTCGGGACCGGTGGCGAAGAACGGGAAATGGACCGGC
The DNA here is from genome assembly GCA_002291955.1 of Rhodobacteraceae bacterium UBA996. Classification (GTDB taxonomy): domain Bacteria; phylum Pseudomonadota; class Alphaproteobacteria; order Rhodobacterales; family Rhodobacteraceae; genus UBA996. Next base: position 4,806 of record DBBA01000048.1, read on the forward strand.
GCGGTGTAGGTGTCGGTGTCCACGATGCCGGCAATGATCTGGAACAGGCCGTTCGGGCGGTTCAGCGGATCAAGGAACAGGCAGCTCCAGCCTGGCGCGGTGCGGATCGTCCAGTAGTTCAGGAACTTCATCGGCGGACGGTCACGGCCGATGGGGTTGCCGCGCACCTGGTGCATCCCGTGGGTCGCCACCAGGGGGCGGTCGAATTCCCATCCCGCATCCACCCGGGTGCCCGATTCGGAAATCTTCAGCCGTACCGTCGCCGCGAGCGGGATCAGCCAGCCGGTGTGCATCGCATCGAGAAACGGCATGCAGCGCTTGACCGTCAGGCCAGTGTCCGTCGGCGACACGCGCGCCTCATCGATGGCAGGCAGGCGCCGGAACCAGTCCGGCGTGTAGGACCGGGCAGGCACCGGGGGGGCAATCACGCCGTGGTCCTTGCGCTCGCAGGTGAACGTGATGACCGGGGCTGCGGCCTTGCGGAACAGGGGCATGGCGCGGCCTCAGCCACAAAGCCCGGCCGAGGACAGGAGCCCCGCACCGTAGAGTTCGTCCGGTCCCGGCGGACCGAGATCGGTGGCGGATGCGACAAGCGCCTTGCGCACCTCCTCGGCCGACAGGGCGGGGAAGCGGTCCCGCAACAGCGCCGCCGCCGCCGACACGAAGGGCGCGGCAAACGAGGTGCCGGTC
>DBBA01000048.1:5827-6058 GCA_002291955.1 Rhodobacteraceae bacterium UBA996
CGCGGCAAACGAGGTGCCGGTCTTGGTGCGCGCGCCGCGGATCGAGGCGGCGGTCCAGACGTCCACGCCCGGGGCCGCAAGGTCCACATGCTCGCCCCGCGCGGCGCGGCGCCAGGGTTCGAAGCGGCGATCCACGGCAGTCACGGCCAGCACATCCGGGTAGGCGGCGGGGTACTGCGGGTCGGCTGCGGGGCCGCCGTTGCCCGCGGCGGCGACGAACAGGATGTCGCG
>DBBA01000048.1:6386-6644 GCA_002291955.1 Rhodobacteraceae bacterium UBA996
CGGCGACGAACAGGATGTCGCGGTCGCGCGCAAGACGGGTGATGGCGTCGGCCAGCACCGTGTTGGGCGGGCCGGCAAGCGACAGGTTGACCACGCGCACCCCCTTGTCGGCCAGAAGGTCAAGCGCGGCCACCAGGGTAAAGACATCCGCCCGTTCGTCGGTCCCGTCCCGGTGGAACGCGTCCACCGCCACCAGCCGCGCACCGGGGATCAGGCCGGGCGAGCGGCTGGCGGGATCGCCCACGAACAGCGCGGCGA
>DBBA01000048.1:6972-7485 GCA_002291955.1 Rhodobacteraceae bacterium UBA996
TCGCCCACGAACAGCGCGGCGACCGCGGTGCCGTGGACGGCGGTCGCGGGATCAAGCCCGTCGGGCGTCAGGCGCGTGACGTCCATGCTGGCGCCGCGAAAGGTGTCGTGGCGGTCGTTGATGCCGGTGTCCACCATGCCGAGCGGCACGCCTTCGCCGCAGACGCCGGTGCGGGCGGGGATCTCTGGCCAGCCGATCTGGACGCGGGCCGGGCAGGGATCGACCTCGCAGACCGATGCCACGGGCGCCTGTTCGGTGCGGTAGAAGTGGTTGAGGTCGGCCTGCACGCCGGGTCGGGCCTGCAGGGCGGCCCGTGCGGCCTCGACCGGCAGGCCGGGTGGCACGGCCAGGCGCAGCGTCAGTCCACCGGGGCCGTCGCGCTCGGCGATGACGCGATAGCCTTCGGCCACGAGCGCGTCGCGCGCGGCGGGATCGAGCCCGGACGCCACGACCTCGGCCTCGGCGGCTGCGATCAGCGACGGGGGGGCCGCGGGCGGCGTGCGCGCGGCGGCG
>DBBA01000124.1 GCA_002291955.1 Rhodobacteraceae bacterium UBA996
GTTCATCGCGATCCTGATCGAGCGGGTGGGCAACCGGCAGTTCGGCTTCGGGCTGGCATCGGCGCAGTCCATCGTCCTGCTGGCGATCACCATCGTGCTGGCGCGGCTCTACATCCGCATGTTCTACCGGGAGGTGTGACGATGACCTCCGGCAGTCCCCCAGGCGCTGCACGCAGCCTGGCCGTGCAGGCGGTCCTTCTGACGCTGATCTGCCTGTTCTGCGTGTTTCCGTTCTACTGGATGGTCACGACCAGCCTGAAGTCGCAGGCCGTGGCCCTGCAGTCGCCGCCCGCCTGGCTGTTCACGCCGACGCTGGCGAACTATGCCGAAGTGCTGTTCGTCGACCGGGTCGGCGTGTCGCTGATCAACTCGATCCTCGTGGCGGTGGCCACGACGGTGCTGGCGGTGGTGCTGGGCTGCCCCGCGGCCTATGCGCTGGCGCGGTTCGAGTTCCGGGGCAAGCGCGACCTGTGGTTCTGGTTCATCACCAACCGCTTCGTGTCGCCGGTGGTGCTGGCGTTCCCGGTGTTCCTGATTGCGCGCGAGGTGGGGCTGCGCGACACCCACATTGCGCTGATCCTGATGTACCTGACCTTCACCCTGCCCATCGTCATCTGGATCTGCACCGACCAGTTCCGGTCGATCCCCTATGACCTGGACGAGGCCGCGATGCTGGAAGGTGCCAGCCAGTGGCGCATCTTCCGCTCGATCTGCCTGCCGCTGGCCATGCCCGGGGTTGCGGTGTCGGCGATCCTGTCGTTCATCTTTTCGTGGAACGAGCTTCTGTTCGCCTACATCTTGGCGCCCAAGGACGCCAAGACCGCGCCCGCGATGGCCGTGACATTCATGGAAGGCTACGACGTGCCCTATGGGAAGATCATGGCGACCTCGACCCTGATCGTGATCCCGGTGCTGATCTTTGCGCTCTTGGCGTCCAGGCACCTGGTCCGCGGGCTGACGATGGGTGCGGTGAAGTAGGCGCATGGCCCGCGCGCCGAAACTGCCCCGGGTGGATGCCGAGGAACGGTTCCTGGCGCAGGTGGCCTGGGCCTATTACACCGAAGGGATGACGCAGGAGGAGGTGGCGGGAAAGCTGTCCACCACCCGGCTGCGCGTGAACAAGGCGCTGGCCGAGGCGCGCAGGCGCGGGCTGGTGCGGTTCACCTTCAACACGGCCTTCGCCGCCTGCTTCGATCTGGAAGCCGCACTGGCGGCGCGGTTCGGGCTGACCAAGGCCTATGTCGCGCCGTCGCCCGCCGACCCGCGCGACGTGCAGATGATCGTCGGCGCGGCGCTGGGCCATGTGCTGACCGAGGTGCTGGCCGATCCGGCGGTGAAGCTGTTCGGCATGTCCTGGGGCAACACACTGAACCTCGCCACCCGGTTTGTCGGCGCAATCGAGCGCCCGGACCTCGAGGTGATCTCGGTCATGGGGGGGCTGACCAAGGGGTCGGACCTGAACAGCTTCGAGATCACCACGCGGCTGGCCGATCTTCTGGGCGCGCAGCACAGCTACTTCACCGCGCCGCTGTATGCAGGCTCGCCCGAGACGCGGGACACGATCATGGAACTCGACGTGTTCCGGCAGGTGATCGAGAAGATCCGCGCGGTGGATGCGATTGCGATGGCGGCGGGCGACCTGTCGAAGCGGTCGCTGCTGATGCGGGACGGGCTGCCGTCCGACGTGCGCATGGAGGAACTGGTCGCGATGGGCGCGGTCGGGGACGTCCTGGGCACGGTGCTGGATGCGCAGGGGCACCCGCTGGCCCATCCGATCAACGACCGCGTCATCGGCATCGGCCTGCCCGACCTGGCCCGCATCCCGAACGTCATCCTGGCCGCGGGGGGCCTGCACAAGGTCGCCATCGTGCGGGCGCTTCTGGGGCTGGGGCTGGTGAACACCTTTGTCACCGACGAGGCGACCGCGCGCGCCGTGCTGGACGCCATGCCGTAAGCCTGCCCATCGGGACCGGCGCGGGACCCGGGGGCCTCGGGGTGGTGCTGCCCGGGGACCGGGTCCGACCGGTCGCCCTGGCGCTGCGCCCGATCCCCGGGGCGACCCGGCAGGACCTGTCATTCTTGCGACATGTGAGGCGTGCTAGCCACCCCCCGCGACATGGCGTTCCGCCGTGGCTTTCCGAGGACCGTCATGCCCGACACCAAGGTCTACCTTCGCGCGGCCACGGCCCGGCTGGGCGAGCATCCCCTGATCGTGGCCCACCGCGGCGACTGGCGCAGCCTGCCGGAGAATTCCGTCGCCGCGATGCTGTCGGCGCGCGACGCGGGGGCCGACATGGTCGAGCTGGATGCGCAGACCATCACCGACGGGACCTTCGTGGTCATGCACGACGACACGCTGGACCGGACGACCGGCGCGACCGGCGCGGTGGCCGCCCTGTCGCGCGATGCGCTGGCGCGGGTGCGGCTGCGCGCCGGGGCGGGGGGGGAAGGTGCCGGGCTGACCGACCACCGGCTGCCGACGCTGGCGGAGATGCTGGAGGCGCTGCGCGGCAAGGTGCTGGTCAACATCGACACCAAGCATCCCGGCGATCTGGATGCCGTGGCCGATCTGGTGCTGGCCATGGGCCTGCAGGATCAGGTGCTGCTGAAGATGGCCGTCACCCGTCCCGGCCAGTTCACCGATGCGCCGTGGCATGGCCGGGTCGCCTTTATGCCGCTGTGCATGCGCGTGCCGCGGGGGCGGCTGGTCGAAACGGTCCTGCCCATCGCGCAGGCGGCCGGGGCGCCCCTGGTCGAACTCGACTTCCACGATCTGGCCGAGGTCGCGGCCCTGTCGGCCGCCCTGGCGCCGCTGGGCACGGGGCTGTGGGTCAACACGCTTGATCCCGTGCATTCGCTGGACTTCCGGGACAGCCGCGCCGTACAGGACCCGGCGCAGGTCTGGGGGGCGCTGCTGGACGCAGGGATCCGGGCCATCCAGACGGATCAGGGCGCGGCCCTGGCCGGGTATCTCGGGCGGACGACACAGCCGGGCTAGAGGGGGCCGGTCAGGCGCCCCCCGTCGTCCCTGCCCTGCCCGCTGCCGATGTCTTCCGGCGCGACGGCGACCGTCTTGATGACGGCATGGCAGGTCTGGCCGGGCGCGAGGGCCAGAGCCTCGACCGAGCGGCGGGTGATGCGGGCGGTCAGGCGGTCGTCGCCGATGGCCAGGGTCACCAGGGCGCCAGGGCCGTCGCCCAGACGGATGTCGGCGATCCGGCCCGACAGGATGCTCAGCGCGGACAGGCCGGACGGGCGGTCGCGCGACAAGATCACGTCCTGCGCGGCGATCCGCACCCGCAGCGTCCGGCCGGGGAGCGCGCCGAGGCGCGGCAGCCACAAGGGGCCCCCGGCTGTGTCGAGCGCAGTCAGCCCGTCGGCATCGTGCGCCACGACGCGCGCGGTCAGCACGGACGACGCCCCGCGCGCGCCCACCGCCGCGACATCGGCCAGCACCTGCGCGGGCGGACCGCAGGCCACCACCCTGCCCCCGCGCAGCGCCACGACCGTGGTGGCCAGCCGCGCGACCTCGGCCGTGGCGTGGCTGACATACAGGATCGGCACCGACACCTCGTCGCGCAGACGTTCGAAGTAGGGCAGGACCTCGGCCTTGCGCGCCTCGTCCAGCGCGGCGAGCGGTTCGTCGGCCAGGATCAGCCGGGGGCCTGCCAGCAGTGCGCGGCCGATGGCGACGCGGGCCTTTTCGCCGCCCGACAGGGCCCCGGGGCGGCGCGGCAGGAGGGGGCCGATCCCCAGCATCTCGACCACGCGGGACAGGCTTTCGGTGCGTGCGTCGCGGGGGGCGAACCAGCGACCGTAGAGAAGGTTCTGCCGGACGGTCAGGTGGGGGAACAGGCGCCCCTCCTGGAAGATGTAGCCCAGGCGTCGGCGGTGCGGCGGCAGGTTCCGCCCCGCGTCGGTATCCAGAAGCAGCCAGTCGTCCACCGCGATCCGGCCCCGGTCGGGCCGCAGCAGGCCCGCGACCGCGTGCACGAGGGTGGTCTTGCCCGATCCCGACGCACCGAACAGGACGGTGACACCGGGCGGCGCAGTCACGTCGACATCGACATCGAAGCCCGCGAAGGCGTGGGTCAGGCGGATGGACAGGGTCATGTGCCCGCGATCCGGCGTGCAACGGACCGGGCGATCCATTCGGACAGGAGCAGCGCCGCCATCGCGATGACGATGGCCACCACAACCAGCCGCGCGGCATCCCCCTGCCCGCCCGGCACCTGCAGGAAGGTATAGATCGCCGAGGGCAGCGTCTGGGTCTGGCCGGGGATGTTCGACACGAAGGTGATCGTCGCCCCGAATTCGCCCATCGCCTTGGCGAAGGCCAGGATCGCGCCCGCGACGATGCCGGGCAGGCAGAGCGGCAGCGTGACGGTCAGGAACACCATCGCGCGCGATGCGCCCAGCGTCGCGGCGGCCTGTTCCAGCTTCGGGTCCACCGCCTCGATCGCGAGGCGGATCGCGCGGACCAAGAGCGGAAAGGCCATGACCGCCGCGGCCAGCGCCGCCCCTGTCCAGCGGAACGCGACGACGATGCCGAACCATTCGTCGAGGAACTGGCCCACATAGCCGCGCCGCCCGAAGGTGGCGAGCAGGAGATAGCCGGTGACCACCGGCGGCAGGATCAGCGGCAGATGGACAAGCCCGTTCAGGATCTGCTTGCCCGGGAAGGTCCAGCGCGCCAGCGCATGGGCAACAAGGATGCCGAACGGCAAGCTGACCAGCGTCGCCCAGAAGGACACGCGCAGCGACAGGGCGACCGCCTGCCATTCTGCCGGGGAAAGCCAGTCGGCCATACACCTAGTCGATAACGGCAAAGCCCTGCGCGGCAAAGGCCGCATCGGCGGCGGGCGCGGTCAGGGCGTCAAGGAACGCCCGGTCGGCCGCATCCGCGGCCCCGGTGAGCAGGGCCGCCGGATAGACGATCGGCGGGTGCGACTCGGCCGGAAACGTGCCCACCACGGTCACGTTGTCCTCGGCTGCGGCATCCGACGCATAGACGATGCCGAACGGCGCCTCGCCCGCCGCCACCAGCGCAAGCGCCGCGCGCACGTTCTCGGACTGGGCGACCGACGGCTCGACCGCGGACCAGACGCCGAGGCCTTCGAGGGCCGCCTTGCCGTATTGTCCCGCAGGCACCGCATCGACCAGCGCCATCGACAGCTTGCCGTCCCCCAGAAGGGAGGCCAGGTCGAACCCCGGCGCGATGTCGACCGGCGCCGCGTCCTTGCCGTGGGCGATGAGGACCAGCGTGTTGCCGAGAATGTCGGCCCGTGTGTCCGGAGCGATGAGACCGGCCTTCTCCACCTCGTCCATCCAGTTCACCGCCGCCGAGATGAAGATGTCGGCCGGCGCGCCTTCGATGATCTGACTGGCGAGCGCATTCGACCCGGCGTAGCTGATCGTGACGGTATGTCCTGTCGCCGCCTGGAAGTCGGCGGCCACCGCATCAAGCCCGTCCTTGAGCGAGGCGGCGGCGAAGACCACCACCTCCTCTGCCGCCGCAGGCGTGGCAAGAAGGCCGAGGCCAAGAAGCGCGGCCAGGACCGGGCGGGTCGGACGATGGTTCGGCACGGGCACACCTTTCGTGATATGTTTGGTCGAACCTATCACATCCCACCACGGGCGCAGGCAAGCGTTATCTTTCGCTGGACATATCGCGCAGCATCGCGGACAGCGCCTTCAACTGCGCGTCGCCGCCTTGCAGCGCGGCGGCCTCGAACGCGCGATACTGGGCCAGGACGGCCCGGCCCATGTCCGTGAGGACGGCGCCGCCACCGCCGAGACCGCCTCGGGTGCTGTCCACCAGGGGTTCGCGGAACATCGCGTTCAGCGTGCCGACCAGGTCCCAGGCGCGCTTGTAGCTCATCCCCATCTCGCGGCCTGCGGCGGCGATGGACCCGCAGCGGTCGATGCGTTCGAGGAGTTCGGCCTTGCCCGGCCCCATCATCTCGGCCGTGCCGAAGACGATGCGGATGCGCAGGCTGGGGTGGCGCGGGGCGGTGTCCATGAACCGAGTATCAGGGGGCCGCAGGCGGCGGTTCAAGACCTGACGGGGCTTGGGGCCAGGCTTTCGACGGGCCGCGCGGGGGTCGCGATTCGCGCGTGGGGCGGGCTGTCTGGCCCCCGGGGATCGGGCGCACAGACTGTTGCCTGATCTGCGCAAGACCGTCCTGCCGTCGGACCGGACCGGGGCGATCCGGTGACGCTGCGGGAAATGCGTTCTGCAGCAGGATGTTGCGCTGGTTCGGCTGCATCGCCGGGTGCCCTGGGGGCTGGCCCTGCCCGCGCGGCATCGAACGCCTCCCCGCCATCATCATTTCTTCTTATGCGGCATTAGCTGTGCTACTTTTCATCCTGTGGTCCGGGTTGCGGTGGGTGTCCGGGGCGGTTGTGACGAGTGCGCGGGTGAACAGCATGACGACGACAGGCAGCGGGAGACGCAGCGGAGTGGGCGAGGTGGCCGTGGACCGGGGCACGGATCTGAGGAGCGCGCCATGACGCATCCGCAGGGCACGGGAACCGGACGGTTCGACGTCCTTCCGCAGGCGCATTGCCAGGCGGGTCTGCGCACGGGGGCCTTGCGCGGCGGGTTTGCGGACCGCGCGGGCGAGGGTCCGGTCCTGGCGCGGGCCGACTGGCTGGAGGCGGCGCTGGCCGAGTTGCCCGTGGTGGACCGGGGGGCCGACTGGCAGTCGGTCGTGCACCAGCGCCACGCGCGCCGCCATGCTGAATTCGCGCTGGCCGCAGCCCTGCGCGGCGCGCAGATGGGCCGTGCGATCATCACGATGTCCGAATCGGGCGGCACCTCGATCCACATGTTCGGCATCCGTGCGGCCAGCCGGGACGGCTTTTCGGCCGCGGCCGCCGCCTGGATCGAAACCGCGCGCGCACAGGCGCGCCCGGCATCCCGGGACGGCGGTCACCCGACCGTCGGGGCAGCGCCGCGCAAGCCCGGTGGGTGACCAGCCCATCTGCGCTTGCAGGGGGCGGGCGGCAGGCACAGCTTCGAACCGACACAGCCTGTTATGCGTCGTGACCTGACCGACCGGCGGCTCGGATACCTGGCCGGACATCCGCGGGGCGCCTCGAGGTGATCGGGCGATCCAGGCCGCGGACGGAGACAACAACGGCCCCGGCCGAATGGACAAGACCTGTCCAAGCGCATGTCTGTAACGTATCGCAGACCGCAGACGAACTTGCACCTCGATGATGGAACACGGAGCGACCATGCGCAGACTTCTGGCCCTTACCGCAGCACTGACCCTGGCAACCGCCGACCAGACCGCCCAAGCACAGGCGCAGGACGGCCTTGCATGGGACAGCGTCGTTGCCGCCGCCCGCGGCCAGACCGTGTACTGGCACGCCTGGGGCGGCGATCCGCGGATCAACGCCTTCATCGCCTCGGTCGGACAGGACCTGCAGGCCCGCCATGGCGTGACGCTGGAACATGTCCGTCTCGCCGACACGGCCGATGCCGTCACCCGCGTGATTGCCGAGCGGCAGGCGGGACGCGACAGCGGCGGGGCGGTCGATGCGATCTGGATCAACGGCGCCAACTTTGCCGCGATGAAGGATCAGGGTCTTCTGTTCGGCCCCTTCACGCAGGCATTGCCGAACTGGCCGCTGGTCGACACCACGGCCAACCCCGCGATCCTGGTGGACTTCACGCAGCCGGTCGAGGGCTATGGCAGCCCCTGGGCAATGTTCCAGATGGTTTACGAGCATGACACGGCCGTGCTGCCCGAACCGCCACGCTCGATCGACGCGCTGCGGGCGTGGATCGCCGACAATCCGGGCCGCTTTACCTATCCCCAGCCGCCCGATTTCCTGGGCACGAGCTTCCTCAAGCAGGTGCTGCATGGTGTGCTGGATGACCCGTCGATGCTGATGCGCCCGGCCGAGGACGCAGACTATGACGCGGTCACCGCGCCCCTCTGGACCTTCCTCGACGAGATCACACCCAACCTGTGGCGGCAGGGCCGGGCCTACCCCGCCAACGAGCCCGCGCTGGGGCAACTGCTGGCTGATGGCGAGGTCGACATCGCCTTTTCGTTCAATCCCGGCCGGGCCTCGGCCGCGATTGCGGCGGGCGAGTTGCCCGATACCGTGCGGACCTTTGTGTTCGACGACGGGACGCTGGCGAACGCGTCGTTCCTGGCGATCCCCTACAACGCCGCCAACCGCGAGGGTGCGCTGGTGCTGGCGAACCTGATCCTGGATCCCGCGATCCAGGCACGGGCACAGGACCCCGCAATCCTGGGCTTCCAGACGGTGCTGGGGCTGGATCGCCTGTCCGACGCGGACCGCGCCCGATTCCGCGCGCTGGACCTTGGGATCGCCACGCTGGCGCCCGACGCCATGGGCATGGGCCTGGACGAGCCGCATCCGTCGTGGATGACCCGGATTGCCGAGGACTGGGTGGCCCGGTATGGCACGGCGCCCTGACGTCCGGGGGGCAGGCCCTTGGGGGTGGCACGTCTGGGGCTTCTTGCCGCACTGACCGTCCTTGGTCTGCCGGTCCTCGCCGGACTGGCCGGGGTGATCGGCCCGGCCTTCGGGTATCTTCCCGCCCTGGGAGGTCAGGCGTTCAGCCTGGAGCCGTGGCGCGGGCTTCTGGCCTGGCCCGGTCTGGCAGGGGCCGTGCGCCTGTCGGTCGTGACGGGGTTCCTGGCCACCCTGATCGCGCTGGGGCTGACGTTCCTGATCGTCGCGGCGTGGCAGGGGCGGCCCGGCTTTGCCTGGCTTACGCGGGTGCTGGCGCCGATGCTGGCCCTGCCGCATGCGGCGGCAGCCTTTGGTCTGGCGTTCCTGATCGCGCCGTCGGGATGGATCGCACGGGGCCTGTCGCCCTGGGCCACGGGATGGGACCGCCCGCCGGACCTGCTGATCGTGAACGATCCCCTCGGGCTGGCGCTGGTGGCGGGCCTTGTTGTCAAGGAGGTTCCGTTCCTGCTGCTGATGACGCTGGCCGCCCTGCCCCAGACGGACAGCCACCGCAGCCTGCTGGTCGCGCAGTCGCTGGGCTATGGCCGGACCGTGGGGTGGCTGAAGGTGGTGGCCCCGCGCGTCTATGCGCAGATCCGGTTGCCGGTCTACGCGGTGCTCGCCTATGCGATGTCGGTGGTGGATGTGGCGGTGATCCTGGGTCCGACCCGCCCGCCGACGCTGGCGGTCCAGATCCTCGACTGGACGACGGACCCTGACCTGTCCCTGCGGTTTCAGGCGGCCGCGGGGTCGGTGCTGCAACTGGGGCTGGTGGTGGCCGCGCTGGGTGTCTGGCGGGCCGGCGAAGGGCTGGTGGGCGGTCTTTGGACCCGCTGGGCGACGCGCGGGGCGCGCGGGGTTGTCGCGGACCCGGCCCTGCGCAGGCTTGCGACGGGCGCGGCGGGGGCCGTGGGGCTGGCGGTGGGACTGGGACTTGCGGGTCTGTTCCTGTGGTCGGTGGCAGGGCTCTGGCGGTTTCCGGCGGCCTGGCCCGAGGTCCTGACGCTGCGGACCTGGGCGGGCGAGGTGGTCGCCCTGGGGCCCGTCACGGGGCAGACGGCCCTGATCGCACTGGGCGCAACCGTGGCGGCGCTGGTCCTTGCGGTGGCGGCGCTGCAGGCCCGGCCCGACCCCGGCCGGTGGGTGCTGGCGCTGATCTACCTGCCGCTGGTCGTGCCGCAGATCGCCTTTGTCCCCGGACTGGCAAGCCTTGCGCTGGTCCTTGGACTGGACGGGACGGCGGTGTCCGTGGCGCTGGCGCATCTGGTCTTTGTGCTGCCCTATGTGGTCCTGGTGCTGGCCGAGCCCTGGCGCGCCTGGGACCATCGTGCGGGGCTGGCGGCGGCCGCACTGGGTGCGCGACCCGCGCGGGTCCTGTGGGCCGTGCGTCTGCCGATGCTGTTCCGGGCGCTGCTGGCCGCCGTTGCGGTCGGGTTCGCCACGTCGGTCGCGCAGTACCTGCCCACGCTCTTGATCGGGGCGGGGCGTGTCGGCACCATCACGACCGAAGCGGTGGCGCTGGCGTCGTCGTCGAACCGGCGCCTGATCGGGGTCTGGGCGGTGGTGCAGATGGCCCTTCCGCTGGCCATGTTCGCGCTGTGCCTGCTGCTGCCCGCCCTGCTGTTCCGCAACCGCCAGGGCATGCGTACCGGATGACCCTGATCGTTGACGACCTGACCATCACCCGCGCGGGGCAGCCCATGGTGGCCCTGTCATGCCGCGTGGCCCCGGGCGAGGTGCTGACGGTCATGGGTCCGTCCGGCAGCGGCAAGTCCACGCTGCTGGCTGCCCTCGTCGGGGCCTTGCCGGGCGGGTTCCGCATGGCGGGCCGGGTCCTGCTGAACGGGCGCGACATCACCGGCCTGCCCACCCATGCGCGGCGGCTTGGCATCTTGTTCCAGGACGACATCCTGTTCCCGCACCTGTCGGTGGGCGGCAACCTGGGGTTCGGCCTGCCGGCCAGGGTGCCGGAGCGCGACCGCCTGATCGCCGAGGCCCTGGAGGACGCCGACCTTGCCGGGATGGAGCGGCGCGATCCGGCATCCCTGTCGGGCGGGCAGCGGGCCCGGGTGGCGCTGATGCGGACCCTTCTGTCCGGACCCGATGCCCTACTTCTGGACGAACCGTTTGCCCGGCTGGACAGCGCGCTGCGCGCCCGGATGCGGGCCTTCGTGTTTGAGCGCGCACGCAGGCGCGGTCTGCCCGTCGTCCTTGTCACCCATGACAGCGCGGACGCCGTGGCCGCAGGCGGCCCCGTGATCGACGTGCAGGGCCGCCCGGTCGCGTTGCCTTCGCCGTGATGGCGGTCCGACGTCCCGGGATGGTCGCCCCCTGCCCTGCACCCCGCTGGCCCGGCACCCCGCTGGCCCTGCGCAGGGTGCCGGTCAGCGCAACGCGACGGCCGTCCGGCCACCCGCGCAGCGCCCGTCACAGGCCAAGGAGGGGGGCCGAGGTGCGGAACAGGGCGGCAACATGGCTCTGTTGCACAAATCGCGTGAGGGATTCATCTCGTGGAACCAGCGTGTTAGCTGGGCGGCATGAGCAGACCCACTCCCCCCGCTTGCAAGACCAAGAACTGGCCCGCGTACAACAAGGCGCTCAAGCGCCGCGGCTCGCTGACGATCTGGTTCG
>DBBA01000358.1 GCA_002291955.1 Rhodobacteraceae bacterium UBA996
CCCGATGTCCCGATCGAGGCGCTGATCGACCGCGAGCCCGTCACGGTGATCTGTTCCCGCATGGGCTGGATCCGCGCCATGAAGGGCCACATCGCCGCAGACGCCGAGGTCAAGTTCAAGGACGGCGACGGCCCGCGGTTCCAGTTCCACGCCGAAACCACCGACCGGTTGCTGGTCTTCGACACCAACGGCCGCTTCTACACGATCCAGGCCGCCAGCCTGCCGGGCGGGCGCGGCATGGGCGAACCCGTGCGCCTGATGATCGACCTGCCGAACGAGGCCGGGATCGTTGACCTTCTTGTGCACCGGCCGGGGCAGCGGCTGATCGTCGCGGCGACCGACGGCAACGGGTTCCTTGTCCCCGAGGACGACGTGGTGGCCCAGACGCGTGCGGGCAAGCAGGTGCTGAACGTCTCGGACGGGGCCAAGGCGGCGCTGGTCCGTCGCGTGGCGGGGGACCATGTCGCGGTCGTCAGCCAGAACCGCAAGCTTCTGGTGTTCCCGCTGGACGAGTTGCCCGAGATGACCCGCGGCAAGGGCGTGCGTCTGCAGAAGTACGCCACCGTCCGCGGCAAGCAGGGGCTTCTGCAACTCGACGGCGGGCTGTCCGACCTGACGACCTTCACCCTGTCCGAGGGGCTCGCCTGGGCCATGACCAACGGCCAGACCCGGCGCGAGACGGGCATCAGCGAATGGCTGGGCAAGCGCGCGGGCGTGGGCAAGGCCCCGCCGCACGGCTTCCCGCGCGACAACCGGTTTACCTGAGGGGCGCCTTGGCGGGACCGGCGCTGGCGGTCGAGTTCTCGGGCACGAAGGGACGGCTGTTCGGGCTGGCCCTGCGGACCGGCGTGCTGACGATCCTGACGCTGGGCCTGTATCGCTTCTGGATGAAGACCCGGCTGCGCCGCTACCTATGGTCGTCGGTCCGCCCCGGCGGGCACCCGCTGGAATACACCGGCGAGCCGCTGGAGAAGCTCCTGGGCTTCCTGACCGCCGTGGTCGCGCTGGCCTTCTACTTCGGCATCGTGAACCTGATCCTGATGTGGGGCAGCCTGGCTGTCCTGAACGCCACCTTCGCGGCCTATGCGCTCTCGTTCGTCGGCATCCTGCCCCTGATCTTCGTCGCGCAGTACCGGGCGCGGCGGTACCTGCTGGCGCGCACCCGCTGGCGCGGTATCCGGTTCGGGCTTGAACCCGGCGCCTGGGCCTATGCGGGCCGCGCCTTCTGGCACTGGGGGCTGACGATCCTGACGCTGGGCCTGTTGTGGCCGCGGATGACGTTCCACCTGGAAAAGTTCCGCACCGACCGGACGTGGTTCGGCGACCGCCGCCTGACGCAGGGGGGCGACTGGCGGATGCTGTATGCGCCGTTCAAGCCGTTCCTGTACGCGGTGATCGTCAGCGGCCTCGCCGTGCTGGCCGCGCGGCTTCGGATGGACGGAACGCCGCTGGCCGCACTGGTCGTGACCGGCCCGCTGATCGCGGCGGGCATGGTCCACTACCGGGTGCAGGCGTTCCGCCTGCTGACCGACCACAAGTCCGCGGGCGGTGTCGGCTTCCGTGCCGCCCCGCGCACGGGCCGGGTGATGGGCATATACGCAGGCGGCTTCGCGCTGGTCTATCTGGTGCTGACGGGGCTGATCGTCCTTGCCGCGATGCTGGCCGGGATTGCTGCCGTGGGTGCCTTGGGGGACGCGGGCCTTGCCACCGACCTGATGGAGCGGGTGCAGGCGCTGCCGCGCTGGCTGGCCGTGGCGGGCGCCATCGCCGCCTATTTCGCCGCGTTCCTGTTGTGGGGCACGCTTCAGCAGGTGCTGGTGACGCTGCCCGTCCTGCGCCACTACGCGGAAACGCTGACCATCACCGGCGCGCTTGACCTGCCCGCCGTGCGCCAGCGCGGCGCCGATGCCGCGGACGAGGCCGGGGGTCTGGCCGAGGCGCTGGATGTGGGGGCCTCGCTGTGACCACGCCCGCAGACTACGCCGATTTCTTTGACGGCCACGGTGCGGCGGTGCGCCGGGTCGGGGTGGAACCGGGGCCGGTCGCGCTGCGGATCGTTCCCGCGCAGGGCGCGCCCCGGGACTGGCGGTGGGAAGACCTGCGCCGCCTGCCCGATCAGGCCGACCCATCGCGCACCGTTCTGGCCCGCACCGGTGACAACGCGGCGCGGCTGATCCTGCCCGACGGTCCGTTGCTCGCCACCATCACCGCCCGCGCCCCTGCACTTGACCGCGCGCCCCCGGCCCGCCGCGTCGGGGCGCTGCTGGGCTGGTCGGTCGCGGCGGTGGCGTCGGTCGCGCTGATCCTGACCTGGCTTGTCCCCGCGCTCGCCGACCGGCTGGCCACGATCCTGCCGCCTGAGGGCGAGCGGGTGCTGGGCGAGGCGACGCTGACCCAGATCCGCGAGGCGCTGGACGAGACCGGGTTCCAGCCCCTGCCCCTGTGCGACGACCCCGCCGGACGCCGGGCTCTCGAGGCGATGACCGCCCGGCTGACGGGGGGCGTCGAGTTGTCCTATCCGCTGACGGTCAGCGTGCTGGATCACCCGATGGTCAACGCCTTTGCCCTGCCGGGCGGGCAGGTGATCCTGTTCCGCGGTCTGATCCAGACGGCCGGCCACCCGGACGAGGTGGCGTCCGTCCTCGCCCACGAGATCGGCCATGTCGCCGCGCGCGACCCCACGCGGATCGTGCTGCGCACGGCCGGTTCCATCGGGGTGCTGGGGCTGCTCCTTGGCGATTTCGCGGGCGGGTCGGTGGTGCTGTTCCTGACCGAGCGGATGATCCAGGCGAGCTATACCCAGGGCGCCGAGGCCGCGGCCGACGCCTATGCCGCGCGGTTGCTGCGCGACGCCGGACTGCCGCCCGCGGCGCTGGCCGCGATGTTCCGCCGGATGCAGGCGCAGGGCGGCGAGCCGCCGCCGATGCTGCGCCATTTCCTGTCACACCCGGGCCTTGGCGACCGCATCGCCGCGTCCGAGGCCGCGGCCGCTCCGCCCGGCGCTCCGCGCCCGTCGCTGTCCGCTGCCGAATGGCAGGCCCTGCGCGGCATCTGCGACTGACGGGCCGGTTGCCCCGCGGGGCTGTCGCCGCTACACGGCTGGAAAACAGGACCCCGCGATGCCCGACACCCTCCGCCGCCTGATCCTTGCCGCGCCGTTGCTGCTTGCCGCCTGTGCCGCGCAGCCCTTCGACCCCGAGGCCGCGCGCGATCCCATCGGCGACTTCCGCATGGGGCACAACATCGTGGTGTCTGACGCACCGACCCAGGGGCCCTTCTCGCGCGACGTGTCCGACGACGAATGGAAGACCGCGCTGACCCAGGCGTTCGAGACCCGGCTGCGCGGCTATTCCGGCACGGGCCTCTATCACATCGGGGTCAAGGTCGAGGGCTACGTCGCCGCCCGGTCCGGGGTGCCGGTGGTGTACAACCCGCGCTCGGTCCTGCTCTTGGCGGTCAACGTGTTCGACAACCGCACGGGGCAGCGCCTGAACCCCGAGCCGCACCGTCTGACCGTCTATGAATCGACGACCGGCGGGTCGGCGCTCCTGGGGTCGGGGCTGACCCGGACGCGCGAGGACCAGATCGCCGGGCTGTCGGCCAACGCCGCCGAGATGCTCGAGGCGTATCTGCGCGAGAACGCGGCCTGGTTCGACCGCGACCCCGTGGCGGGGGAACCCGTGCCCTATCCCGGCACGCCCGCCCCTGACGCGGCAGCCGCTGCCCCAACCGCGGAACCGCCGCCCGCTTGATTTTCCGTTTCCGGGCCGCTAGACGCCGCGCCGTGTTTCAACCGGGGTGGCCCGCACGGTCGCGCGCCCCCTCAGACCCGAAGGCGCAAGGCACATGGCGAAGGCGAAGTTCGAA
>DBBA01000118.1 GCA_002291955.1 Rhodobacteraceae bacterium UBA996
ACGGGGATCTTCTTCGTGGTGATCAGTTCCGCGATCCGCTCGATGAGCTTGGACTTCTGAACCTGATAGGGGATTTCCGTGACCACGATTTGCCACATGCCGCGGCCCAGATCCTCGACCTGCCAATGGGCGCGCAGGCGCAAGGACCCGCGGCCGGTCTCGTAGGCGTCGCGGATCACCTCGGGCGGTTCGATCAGGACGCCGCCGGTCGGGAAATCGGGGCCGGGGATGTGCGCCATCAGGTCGGCCACGGTCGCATCCGGGTGGCGGATCAGGTGCAGGCAGGCATCGCAAAGCTCGGCGATATTGTGCGGGGGCACGTTGGTGGCCATGCCGACCGCGATGCCGGAGGCGCCGTTCGCCAGCAGGTTCGGAAAGGCCGCGGGCAGGACGACCGGTTCGGTCAGCGTGCCGTCGTAGTTCGGGCGGAAATCGACCGCGTCCTCGTCCAGACCTGCCAGCAGCGCCTCGGACGCCGCGGTCAGCCGGGCCTCGGTGTAGCGGGCGGCGGCGGCGTTGTCGCCGTCGATGTTGCCGAAGTTGCCCTGCCCGTCCACCAGCGGCGTACGCATGGCAAAGGCCTGCGCCATCCGCACCATCGCGTCATAGATCGCGGCGTCACCATGCGGGTGGTAGTTCCCCATCACGTCGCCCGCGATCTTGGCCGATTTGCGGAAGGCGCCGACGGGCGACAGGCGCAACTCGCGCATCGCATACAGGATGCGGCGGTGGACGGGTTTCAGCCCGTCGCGGGCATCGGGCAGTGCCCGGTGCATGATCGTGGACAGCGCATAGGTCAGGTAGCGCTCGCCGATGGCGCGCGACAGGGGCTCGGACGTCTCGCGCTCCCCGGGGTCGGGCTTGTCGGTGGCGTCGGTCATGGGCCGAGGGTGTAGAGGGCCGCGCCGGGCCGGTCCAGCGGGTTTCGGCGCACAGGATTGCCGGAAGGTTCCCTGCCCGACATGCTGCCCGCAAAACAAGACCGGGAGGACGGACGTGGACCTGCAGGGATCGCTGGACGAATCGGTGGCACGGGGCCGCGTGCCCTTTGCCGTGGGGATGACGGGGAACGCGGGCGGCGTGACCTTTGCCGGGGCCGCGGGCGAGGCCGCGCCCGGGATGGCGGCGGGGCCCGACACGGTGTTCCGCATCTTCTCGATGACCAAGGCCATCGGGTCCACCGCCGCGATGATCCTGATCGAGCGCGGGCAGTTGTCGATGGACACGCCCGTGGCCGACGTGCTGCCGGAATGGGACGAGTTGCGCGTGCTGGACGGCTGGGATGGCGACACGCCGCGCCTGCGCAAGCCCCGCGTCACGGCCACCGCGCGGCATCTGGCGACCCACACCTCGGGGCTGGAATACGAGTTCTGGAACGCCGACTGCGCCGGGTTCCTTGGCCGGACGGGGCATCCGTCGATCCTCGCGGGCACGCGTCAGGCGATGCGCTATCCGCTGATGACCGATCCGGGCACGCGCTGGGGTTACGGGCCGTCGATCGACTGGCTGGGGCAGATGGTCGAGCGGATCAGCGGGCAGCGGATCGACGCCTTCCTGAAGGACAACCTGTTCGGCCCATTGGGCATGGCGGATACGGACGTGGAGGTGCGCGATCACATGGCGCCGCGGCTGGCGGCGGTGAAGGCACGGGGCGAGGATGGCACGTTCGGCGACTTCGCCCTTGCGCCGCCGTCGGGCCCCGAGGTCTATGGCATGGGGCATGCGCTGTATTCGACGCCCGCCGACTACATGCGGTTCCTGCGGATGATCCTGAACCGTGGCACGCTGGAGGGCGCGCGCGTCCTGTCCGAGGGCGCTGTGGTCGCGATGTGCGCCGACCAGATGCGCGGACTGGCCTTTGCGCCCATGGTGACGGCGGTGCCGCCGGTGACGGCCGATTTCGACCCGTTCCCGGGAACGCGAGTTACCCACGGCTTCGCCTTCATGCGGAACGAGGCCGACATTCCCGGGCGCAGGCGCGCGGGGTCGGTGTCCTGGGCGGGGGTGCTGAACACGCATTACTGGATCGACCCGTCGGCCGACCTGTGCGGGCTGATCATGACGCAGACCCTGCCCTTCGTGGAGCCGCCCTTCATGGACGCCTATGCGGCGTTCGAACGCGCGGCCTACGCGGCGTGACCCTTGCTGCCCTGCCCCTTGCTGCTCTGGCCGGTGGCGGGCAGGGTGCGGCCCGCAACGGCAAGGGGCGGGCAGGCATGGCGCAAAGGACGGTCCTGATCACCGGCTGCTCGTCGGGCATCGGGCATGATGCCGCGCATTTCATGGCGCGGCGAGGGTGGAGGGTGCTGGCGACCTGCCGCAAGGCTGAGGACTGCGACCGGCTGGTGACGGAGGGGCTGGAGAGCTTCCCGCTGGACTACACCGACGCCGCCAGCATCGCTGCGGCGGTGGATACGGCGCTGGACCGCACCGGCGGCCGGATCGACGCGGCGTTCAACAACGGCGCCTTTGCCGTGCCCGGCGCGGTCGAGGACCTGCCGCGGGACGCGCTGCGGTTCATCTTCGAGACGAACCTGTTCGGGGTGCATGACCTGACCGTGCGGCTGATCCCGCAGTTCCGGCGGCAGGGGTTCGGGCGGGTGGTCAACTGTTCGTCCGTGCTGGGCTTTGCCGCGCTGAAGTGGCGGGGGGCCTATGTGGCGACGAAGTTCGCGATGGAGGGGCTGACCGACGTGCTGCGGCTGGAGATGCGGGATACGCCGGTGAAGGTGGTGTTGATCGAGCCCGGGCCGATCACAAGCAAGATCCGGGCGAACTCGATCCCGCATTTCGAGCGGTTCATCGACTGGGAAGCCTCGCCACGGGCCGAGCAGTACCGCGGCGTCCTGCGGGCGCGGCTGTATAAGGGCGAGGGCAAGGACCGGTTCGAGCTGCCCGCGCGGGCCGTGTCCGAGGTACTGGCCCGGGCGCTGGAGGCGCGGGATCCGGCGCCGCGGTACCGGGTGACGACGCCGACCACGATCATGGCGGTGGCCAAGCGGGTGCTGCCGACGCGGCTTCTGGACGCACTGGCGGCGCGGTTGTGAGGGAGGCGGGGGGCTCTGCCCCCCGGGCGCGGCGGAGCCGCGCTTCCCCCCGGGATATTTGGGACAGGATGAAGGCTGGGGTTTGTGCACATGTGCACAAATGCTCAAGTGTATGAAAATATTATTTTTTTCTGTGCACGTTCAGCTTTGCTTCACCTTGATTGACATCGTCCTGCGCGGGCGGGCGTTGCGTGGGGGCCACGGGCCTGCCCTTGCCCTTCGCTTTTTCCGCGCCGCCCGCTAGGTCACGCGGCAAGAAGGAGACCGACATGGCCAATGATCCGCTGTTTCTGGCCGCCGCGGCGGCGGCGCTTCTGGTGCTGGGCATCCTGGCCGTGGGCATCGGCGGCTTCGGGCGCGGGGGCGGGTTCAATCGCAAGCACGCCAATCGCCTGATGCGCTATCGCATTGCCGCGCAGTTCCTGGCGGTCGTCCTGATCCTGCTGTTTGTCGCGCTGAGGTAAGCCCATGGTCGTCCTGAACCGCATCTACACCAAGACCGGCGATGCCGGGGAAACCGCGCTGGGCAATGGCG
>DBBA01000207.1 GCA_002291955.1 Rhodobacteraceae bacterium UBA996
GGGGGCAGCGCCCCCGCCCGCCCCCATCACGGGCGCGCGGCCTTGTCCTTGCCCTCGGGCAGCAGCCCTTCCAGGTTCATGCCCACCGCCTCGCCGATCCGGCGCATGGCCGGCAGCGTCACCGCCATGTCGAGGATGGAATTCACGGTCTGCTCCACCGGCCCGCCCGCGCCACCGCCCGCGGCGCCCGGCACCCCCGGCCCGCCGATGTGGTTGATCGAGATTCCCCTGATCTTCTCGGCCGGCTTGACCATCTCGGCCACGATCCCGGGCAGGGCGGCCAGCCGCGCGCGCTCGAGGTCATAGGCCGCCACCGCGTCCGACCGGCTGTTCATCGCGGCGATATGGGCGGCTTCCGCCTCGACCTCGGCCAGGCGCATCGCCTTCATCGCTTCCGCCTCCTGCCGCTTCACCTCGGTCCGCGCGCCCGCCACCTCGCGCTCGGATTCGGCCGTGATGCGGGCACGGGCGGCGTTGGCCTGCGCGTCCTGCTCGGCCGCCAGCATCGCCAGTCGCGTGCGCCGCTGGGCTTCCGCCATCTGCCGCAGGGTGGTCAGCGCCTCTTCCGCCTCGACCACCGCCGCGCGGGCCGATGTCGCCTCGGCCTGGGCGCGGCTGCCTTCCTGGCTTTTCGCCGCCGTCAGGATCTGCTTCTCCTGCTCGGCGATCTCGAGCGCCCGCAACTGCGCGATCTCGGCCTCGCGCACGGCCAGCTCGCGGGCGATGTTCGACGCCTGGATCTCCTGCTCCATGCGGATCCGCGCCTGTGCCGCCTCCCGTTCCGCATCGGCCTTGCGCCGGGCAACCTCGGTCAGCTGGGCTGCCAGCAGCACCTCGATCTCCTGGGTCTGGGCGATCTCGGCGCGCTTCTGCTCCAGCTCGATCTCCAGCTTGCGGCGGTTCGATTCCACTTCCGCCCGGCGCACGGCGACCTGGCTTTCGCCCTCGATCTCGGCGCGTTCCTTCTTCGACTTCGCGATCACCTCGGCGAGCTTGCGCATCCCCACCGCGTTGAACGCGTTGTTCTCGTCCAGCGCCGAAAACGGCGTCTGGTCGAGCGCGGTCAAGGACACGCTGTCCAGCTGCAACCCGTACTTCGTCAGCACATCCGCCAGCGCCTCGCGCACCTCGCGCACGAACTCGGACCGGTTCTCGTGCAATTCGTCCATCGTCATCTGCGCCGCCACCGCCCGCAGCGCGTCCACCATCATCCCGTCGATCAACCCCTTCAGCTGGTCGGGCTGGAACGTGCGCCGCCCCAGCGTCTGGGCCGCACGCACGATGGCGCCTTCCTCGGGGATGACGCTGGCATAGAACTCGGCGCCGACGTCCACCCGCATCCGGTCCTTGGTGATCAGCGAATTGTCCCCGGCCCGCACCACATCCATGCGGATCGTCTGCATGTTGACGCGGGAAATCTCGTGGAAGAACGGCAAGGCCAGCGTGCCGCCGTCGATCACCACCTTGCGCCCGCCGATGCCGGTGCGCACCAGGCTCACCTCGTTCGTCGCGCGTTCGTAGAACCAGGCGGCCAGCGCGATCAGCGCCGCCGCGATGACCAGGACAAGGATGATCCAGCCCAGGGTGCCCATGCTCGGTGCTCCTCTCCCGATGTTTCAGAAGACCGGCGGGAAATGCCGCCCGCCGCGGTCGAGCGTGATCCAGCGCAACTCGGTGAACGCATCCAGCGACCAGCGCCCGCCATAGCGGCCGACCCCGCTGGCCTTGACGCCGCCGAAGGGCACGTGGGGCTCGTCGTTGATGTTCTGGCAGTTGACGTGGACCATGCCGGTCTCCAGCCGCCCGGCCAGCCGCAGCGCGCGTGCCTCGTCCGCCGTCATGATCGCCGCCGTCAGCCCGTATTCGGTGTCGTTGTTCAGCGCCACCGCCTCGTCTTCCGTGCGGAACGGACAGACCACGACCACCGGCCCGAACGTCTCGTCATGCCAGATGTTCATGGATGCGTTGACGTTCGACAGGACGGTCGGCTCCACGAAGTTGTCCCAGGCGCGCCCGCCCAGGTCCACCCGCGCGCCCTTGGCCACCGCATCGTCGATCAGCGCCTTGACCCGCAGCGCCTGCCGCGTGTTCACGAGCGGCCCGATCACGTTGTCCTTGTCGCGCGTGTGGCCCGTGCGCAGCTTCGACGCCCGCGACAGGAACCGGCGCATGAAGTCGTCATAGACGCCCTCCTGCACCAGGATCTTCTCGGTCGACATGCACACCTGCCCCTGGTGCATGAACGACCCGAAGTTCGCGGCCTTGGCGGCATGGTCGAGGTCGGCATCCTCCAGGATGATCAGGCTGTCCTTGCCGCCCAGTTCCACGCAGGCCTTCTTCAGGTGCGCGCCCGCCTTGGCGGCAATGTGGCGGCCCACGGCGGTCGATCCGGTGAAGGACACCGCCTTGACCAGCGGGTTCTCGATCATCTCGTCGCCCACCTCGGCCACGCTCTCGCGCGAACAGGTGACGACGTTGAACACGCCCTTCGGGATGCCCGCCTCCTCCAGCACCTCGGCAAAGAACAGCCCGCCGGCATAGGGCGTGTCCTCGGACGGCTTCAGCACGATGGTGTTGCCGACGGCCAGCGCCGCGGCAAAGCCCCGCGCGGTCAGGATGCCGGGCATGTTCCAGGGCGAGATGACGGACACCACGCCCAAGGGCCAGCGCGTGGCGGTCGAGAACTTGCCGTGCTCGGACGGCAGCACCTCGCCGATGGCATGGTAGCACAGCGCGGCGGCCGACCGGAACACCTCGGCCACATAGCCTGCCTCGAACTGGCCCTTGCCGAACCACCCGCCGCCCTCGGACACCGCCGCGTTCACGAAGTCCGCACGGCGCTTTTCCCAGGTGTCGGCGATCTTCAGTAGGTGATGCGCCCGGACGTGGAACGGCAGCGCCGACCACGCCGGGAACGCCGCGCGCGCGGCCTCGATCGCGCGGCGCATGTCGGTGCGCGAGCCATCGGGGATGCGCGCCCAGACGGTGTTGTCGGACGGGTTCAGGTCCTCGAACGTGCGGGCGGCGGGCACCCACTCGCCGCCGATGTACATGCCCCGGATGGTGGGGCTCGTCGTCACGCTGTCGAGCATCTTGCGGTCCTCCTGTCGGGGTTCACTTGGGCTGTCGTCATGGTCAAGGTCATGGCCGGGGCGGACGCCAGTCGCGCGCCCGCGCCGCCGCCTCCTCGATCTCGCGCAGCGCCGCGCGCAGCCGGTCGCCCTGCACGGTCAGGTCGGGCATGGGCACGACCGGTAAAGTTGGGGGCGGCAAGCGCGGGGTCAGCGCCGGCGCGGACGGCGCCGCATGTCCGTTCGTCGCCGGTCGCGGCGGCATCGGCGCAAGGGGTGGGGGCGCAGGCGACGGCATCGCCCCCGCAGGCGGGGTCGCGCGGCGCGAGGACATGGCGGCAGCGCGCGCCACCAGATCGTCGATCCGGATGCCCCCCGGCGCCACGGTCGGCGCTACGGTCGCTGCAACAGGCGCAGGCGCCACGGGCCGCGGTGCGGGCGGCGGAACAGGCGCCGCCGCCACGGGCGCCGGACGCACAACCGCAGGTGCCGCAGGCGCCCGCGCCGACAGTCCCGCCATCGCCGCCGCCGCGATCTCGGACGGGCTTGGTCCGGCTGCCGGGCGCGGCGCAGGCGTTGCGGCGGGGACAGATCGGA
>DBBA01000017.1 GCA_002291955.1 Rhodobacteraceae bacterium UBA996
GAATCGCGATGGCGACCGCCGCACTGCGGTCCGGTCCCGCGCCTGTGCCGGACGTGACCGAGGGATCGGTCGATCTGGGCATCATGGCCGAGGGGCTGGGCTTCCTGATGAAGGTCGGACAGCTGGCCGCGGCCGAGCGGAACGAGCCGCATTTCCGCGCGGCCGGGCTGCCGCCGTCGTCCTACACGATCCTGAAGGTGCTGCAGGCCAATCCGGGGCTGCGGCAGGGGCAACTGGCGACCGCGCTGCGGATCAAGCCCGCGCTGATGACGAAGCTGATCCGCGGGTTCGAGGATGCGGGGCTGGTGCACCGGCACGTCCCCGATGGCGACCGGCGCACGGTGGAACTGACCCTGACCGCAGCCGGGCAGGCGCGGGTGGACGCGGCGGACGGGCATTTCGATGCCGCCCGCGCGGCCGAGGAGGCGGGGATGACGGTGGCCGAGGTGGATGAGCTGCGCAGGCTGCTGCGCCGCTACCTGGGCATCGGTACGGACGGACGATTGCGCATTCCGGGCTAGGCGCCCCGGACATCGCACGAAGGACAACAAGGGAGGACGACCATGACACGACCAACACATCGCCTGGCCTGGGCCGCACTGGTGCTGGCGCTGGGCGCGGGCGCCGCATCCGCGCAGGACCTGCGGCTGGCCCCGGCGGCACCGCAGCCGCACCCGGCCTTCTACATGTACGAGAAGTTCGCGGGCTTCCTGGCGGAAGAATCCGGCGGCACGATGACCGGCACGATCCTGGGGCCCGAGGTCGTGGCGCTGCCGCAGGTCAAGGATGCGGTGGCGACGGACCTCGTGAACGTCGCGAACGCGCTGCCCCTGTACTTCGCGGCCGATTTCCCGCGCACGGGCGTGGCCGGGGACCTGGCGCTTCTGGGCCGCAGCCCGCATGCCATGGCCATGGCGATGACCGACTTCGGCGTGAACTGCGCCGACTGCCAGGCCGAGTTCAAGGCGTTCAACGGCGTGTTCCTGGGTGCGGGGTCGTCGGACCCCTATGTGCTGATCACGACAAAGCCCGTGCGCACCGCCGCCGACCTGCAGGGCCTGCGCCTGCGGTCGGGCGGCGCCCCGTTCAGCCGCTGGGCCGAGCACTTTGGTGCCACCCCGGTCAACATGCCCGTGGGCGAGACGTTCGAGGCGATGAGCCAGGGCACCATCGACGGGTCGATTGCCTCGATCGTGGACATGCTGTCGTTCCGGCTGGTGGACGTGGCCAAGCATGTCACGGTGATGCCGCTCGGCACCTATCACGTGACGTCGAACTTCACGGTGGGGATGTCCACGTGGATGGGCATGTCGCCGGAGAGCCGCGCGCAGTTCGTGGCGGCGGCCAACCGCGGCAACCCGCAGCTGACCGACCGCTGGGCGTTCCAGTTGCCGGAAGCCGCGCGGGCCGCCGTGGCCGAGAAGGGGATCGAGGTGATCGAGCCCGATCCGGCCTTCGTCGCGGCGTCCGAGGCGTTCGCGCAGGCGGATGTGGCCGCCCGCGTGGCCGCCGACCCGCTGGCCGCGCAGTTCGCGGACCTTGTGACGAAGTGGACCGCCATCGTCGATGAGGTCGGCGGCGACCCCGAGGCGCTGGCCGCCCGTGCCCAGACGGAAATCTGGTCCAAGGTCGATTTCGCGACCTACGGACAGTAGGCCCCTGCGCCGGGCCGCGCACCCCGCGGTCCGGCGCTTTCCCCAAGGCAGGTGAAACGATGCCGGGTCTGTTCCGACTGGCCGAGGGCCTGTGCCGTGCGCTGTCCGTCGTCGGCGCGGCGGCGGTCGTCGCGATGATGCTGCACATCAGTTTGGATGTGACGTTGCGCACGCTGTTCCGCGTCTCGATGAACACCGCGCCCGAGATCGTCGCGCGCTACTACATGACCGCCATCGCGTTCCTGCCGCTGGGGCTGTTGCACCTGCGCGGGCAGATGGTGTCGGTCGAGCTTCTGGATTTCATCACGCCTCCCGCCGTGCAGCGGGTGCAGGGCGGGGTGATCGCGGCGCTGGCCGCGGGCGTCTATGCCGTGCTGGCGTATGAGGCCTGGGTGAAGGCCCTGCGCGAGGCGCGGACCGGCACGCTGGTCGAGATCGGCACTTACAAGATGGCCGTGTGGCATTCGTTCTTCCTGCCTGCGGCGGGGTTCACCGTGGCGGTGCTGGCCTGCGTGCTGGTGGTGGTCGCGACCGTCTGGCCCGGCCTGCGGGGCGTGGGGGCAGCGCGGTGAACGTCGCGGTCGGCATCTGGGGCGTCGTCGCCCTGTTCGTGCTGCTGCTAGCGCGGCTGCCGGTAGCGTTGGCGCTGATCGTGGTGTCGCTTGGCGGGATCACCGCGCTGATCGGGATCACGCCGGCGCTGGGGATCCTCGCCAATACGCCCTACTCCTTTGCCGCAAGCTGGACCATGAGTGCGGTGCCCATGTTCCTGCTGATGGGGTTCGTCGCCTATCACGCGGGGATGACCGGCGGGTTGTTCGAGGCCGCCAAGGCGCTGCTGGCGCGCCTGCCCGCGGGGCTGGCGATCTCGTCGATCTTCGCCTGCACGGGGTTTGCTGCCGTGTCGGGGTCGTCGCTTGCCTGTGCCGCCGCGATGGGGCGCATCGCGATCCCCGAGATGGTGGCGGCGGGATACCGCCCGTCGCTGGCCGCGGGCTGCATTGCGGCGGGGGGCACCATCGGCGCGCTGATC
>DBBA01000015.1 GCA_002291955.1 Rhodobacteraceae bacterium UBA996
CAGACGCGGGTGCCCTCGCGTCCCCAACGCCAGGAGAACGATCATGGCCACCGCGAAAACCGCCGACTACACCAAGATGATGAAGGACATGATGGGCTCGTTCCCGATGGACATGTCCGCGTTCCAGGACGCCTGGAAGACCTCGGCCACCTTCGGCGAGAAGATGTCGAAGGTTGCCCTGGAAGCCGCCGACAAGTCGACCGAGATCTCGTCGCGCTTCACCAAGGACATGATCGGCAAGCTGGCCGTCGTGACCAAGGTCAAGGAAGATCCCGCCGACTACTCCAAGGCGATGACCGACTTCGCCTCGGCCCAGGCCGAGATGCTGGCCGAGACGATGGCCGCCTATGCCGAAGTCGCCAAGAAGGTGCAGATGGAAACGGTCGAGCTGATGCTCGCCGCCGGCAAGGACATGTCGGAAGACGCCACCGCCGCGGTAAAGAAGGCCACCGCCGAGGTGACCACCGCCGCCAAGAAGGTGACGGCCGCCGCCGCCGCGAAGTGATCCAGCGCGACGGATCCGGCCAGCCGGTCAGGGTCCACCCGCGTAACGAGTGAACATCCGCGCTGTCCGTCGTGACGGACGCGCAGGGGGTCGGGTTCGCCGGAACCCGACCCCTTTTCGCTTCTTTCCTTTTGTCGCCCGCAGGCTTACGCTTTCCCTGTCTCGGGGAGGGTTCGACCATGGCCGACGTGTCCGGTTCCCAGCCGCTGCTGATCAAGCGCTACGCCAGCCGCCGTCTCTACAACACCGAGACGTCCGATTACGTGACGCTCGACGACATCGCGAAGGCGATCCGCGACGGGCGCGAGGTGCAGATCGTCGATCTCAAGACCGGCGACGACCTGACGCGGCAGTATCTTCTGCAGATCATCGCCGAGCATGAAAGCCGCGGCGAGACGATCCTGCCGGTGGACGTGCTGACCGACCTTGTCCGCAGCTACACCAGCCAGGCGCAGTCGGTCGTGCCGCAGTTCCTGGCGATGAGCTTCCAGATTCTGCGCGACGGGCAGTCCAAGATGATGGAAAGCCTGACCAAGCCCATGGCGGGCGTGCCGGGGTTCGAGGCGATCCGCGCCCAGCAGGAAGCCTTCCTCAAGGCGATGACCGGCGGCTTCGGCGCGCCGTGGTCCGCGCCCGGGCACGACGACGGGGCCGACCGCGCCGAGCGCGCGGGCGACCTGGACGACATCCGCGCGCAGCTGGCCGACCTGCAGGCGAAACTCGCCAGGATGGGCAAGTAGCCTCGCCCCGATGACTGCCACGATGACTGCCGCGAAGATCGGCCCCGCATGACCGTCCTGCCCGTGGCGCCCCTGGTGCTGCCCGATGGCGGCCCCGTCCTGCGCGACCATGTGCTGTCGGCGCGCTACCTGCTGCCGGACAGTTGGCCCGGCTACGACCGCGTGACCTTCGCCTACGATTGCGTCCACCTCGCGGCCGAGCGCGCGGTGGTGCTGGCCTGTCCGCCGCTGGTCAACCTGTGGGGGCTGGTGACGGATGGCGCCCTGACGCTGGACGGTCGCCCCGCGATCCTGCGCCGCCGCATCCGCCGCCGCCGCTACGAGGAACTGTGGATCGAGGCCGGGACCACCACCCCCGACCGCGTGGCGCTGGACCTGCCCGGAGGGCGGCGCATCGAGACCCGTCCGTCCGTGCCCGACGACCGCTTTGCCGGCCGCCGGGTCCTGCTGACACAGCTCAAGGACGAACCGTTCGACTGGATCGCCGAGTGGGTGCGCCTGCACCAGCGCCACCATGGCGCGGACGCCGTGCTGGTCTTCGACAACAACTCGACCGGCTACACCTCGGCTGATCTCGACGCGCATCTCGGCACGCTGGGCCTGGCCGCGCATGCGGTGGTGCCGGTGCCGTTTCCCTATGGCTACATCCGCGCCCGCCGCCTGCGCGCCAAGGCGATGTTCCTGCAGACCTGCGCCTTCAACATCGCCCGCCTGCGCTTCCTCGGGCAGGCCGCGGGTGTCCTGCGGCTCGACATCGACGAGGTCGCCTGGTCTGATCGCGGCAGTGTCTTCGACGTTGCGGCGGCGTCGTGGTCGGGCTACCTCAGCTTGCCAGGCACCTGGGTCTACCTTGCCCCCGACCCGACCGGGTCCGGGCACGGCGGCACGGTCCGTCACGCCGACCACACGCACGGTGCCGACCCGCCGCGCACCTGCCACCCCAAGTGGTGCGTCCGCCCCGACAGCCCCGCGGGCCGACAGCCGTGGGAAAACCACGCGATCGGGCCGGTCCAGGTCAGCCCGCTGTTCCGGACGCGCGGGACCGGCTACCTGCACTGCCGGATGCTGTCCACCGCATGGCGCGATGGCCGGAACCGTACCGCCCACGCCGGGTTGTCGCTGGTGGACCTGCCCCGCGCCCGCGCGCTGTGGGGCGCCTGACCGCGCCTCAGCCGACCTCGGCGAACACCCGGCCCATCGCGGCCTCGAGCTTGCCGAACATCTCGTCCATGTCGGACGGCGTGAAGATGAACGGCGGGCACAGCACGATGGCCTGGCCCAGCGGGCGGCAGATCAGCCCCTCGTCCATGCAGGTGTTCGCCACCCGCTCGCTGACCGACAGGCTGCCCGGGAACGGCACCTTGCCGTCGCGGTCGCGGACCATCTCCAGCGCGCCCATCAGCCCGCGGCCCCGCCATTCGCCGATGTTGGGGTGGTCCGCCAGCCGCGCCAGCCCGTCCTCGAACATCGGCGTCAGGGCGCGGACATTGTCGATCAGCCCCTCGTCCAGCACCACCTCGATCGCCTTCAGTGCCACAGCGCAACCGACCGGATGGGCCGACGCGGTGAACCCGTGCGGGAAGTCCTCGTACCGCTCGGACGCGGCCTGCAACCGGTCCGACAGGTCCGGCCCCAGGATGATCGCTCCCATCGGGAAATAGCCCGCCGTCAGCACCTTGGAACTGATGATCGCGTCGGGGACGAACCCGTAGCTCTCGCAGCCCCAGACCGCCCCCGTGCGCCCGAACCCGCAGATCACCTCGTCCGCGATCAGGGGGATGCCGTAACGCTTCAGGACCGGCTGGATCGCCTGGAAATACCCCGCCGACGGCGGGATGCAGCCGCCCGCGCCCATCACGGGTTCGGCAAAGAACCCCGCGATGGTGTCGGGGCCCTCGGCGATGATCGTCGCTTCCAGCTCCCGCGCCATCCGCACGGTGAACTCGGATTCAGACTCGCCCGGCCGCCCCTCGCGCCAGTAATGCGGGCAGGTCAGGTGGATGAACCCCGGCAAGGGCAACCCGAAACTCGCGTTATAGGGCTTGCCCGTCATGCTGGCCGACACGGCGGTCACCCCGTGGTAACCGTTCCACCGCGTCAGGATCTTGCGCCGCTGCGGGTGGCCTTCCGACCAGCCCAGGAACCACAGCGCCTTGACCATGGTGTCGTTCGCCTCGGACCCGGAATTGGTGTAGATCACCCGCCCCCGGTCGAACGGCGACACCTGCACCAGGCGTTCGGACAGCATCACCGCCTGATCGGTCATCCGGCCAAAGAAGGCGTGATAGCCCCCCATCCGGTCGTACTGCGCCTTGGCGGCCTCGGCGATGCCGCGATGGTCGAACCCCGCCACCATGTTCCACAGGCCGGAATTGGCATCGAGCCAGGACCGCCCGTGCCCGTCATACACCCGCGATCCGCGCCCATGCGTCAGCACCATCGGCCCGCGCGCGTGGATCGATGGGTAGTCGGTGAAGCCGTACAGCATCGACCGGTCGGCAGCGGCTTCGAGGCTGTTGGGCGCAGTATCGGGCATGGCGCGTCCTTGGGTTGACGGGCGCAGGCTAAGCGGCGCCGGGCAGCACTGCAATGGTCGCGCCGCAGTCGCGCCGGTCGGGCGCGGCGGTGTCCCGCGCCGCGATCACGGCTTCGTCACCGGCGCGGACTTGCGCGCCGTGTGGCCCTCTCCACATGCGACAGGTTCGCAAGCGAAGGAACCCGCGCCCTCATGTCCCGCCTGACCCTGATCGCCGCCGCCATCGCCGCACCGCTCCTCGTCTCGGCCCCGGTTGCCACGGCGCAGGCCGCCGCGGCCGCGACCGTCACCCCCATCGCCGACGCCGCGCGCGGGACCATGGTCACCCTCGCGGGGACCGTGGACCGCATCACCGACGAGGACGAGTTCATCCTGCGCGACGACAGCGGCACGATCCGCATCTATGTCGGGCCGAATTGGGTGCCCGCGCGGGTGGGCGACCGGGTGACGGTCACGGGCCGCGTCGATGACGACCTCCTCAGCCGAGAGGTCTATGCCCGGACCCTGACGACGCCGGACGGCTCGACGGTGACCGTCGACCTGCGCTACGAATAGGCCCGCGTCCGTAAAGGGGGGGCGGCGGATGTCTGATGCACTCGCCGATCCGCGCGACAAGGACTGGGCCGCGCTGGTGCCCGAACTGCTGGTCAGCGACCTGACCCGGTCGCTGGACTTCTGGGTCGACGCCCGCGGCTTTTCCGTCCGCTTCACCCGGCCCGAGGACGGGTTCGCCTACCTGACGCTGGGCGCGGCGCAGGTCATGCTGGAACAGGTCTCGGACGAGGCCTGGCTGACCGGCCCGCTGGACCGTCCGCTCGGGCGCGGCATCAACCTGCAGATCGAGGTGCCCGATGCGGTCGCGCCGCACGACCGGCTGCGGGCGCAGGGCGTGGTGCCGTTCCGGGGCCTGACCACCGACTGGTACCGCGAGGGGCTGCTCGAACACGGGCAGGTCCAGTTCCTGGTGCAGGACCCCGACGGGTATCTGTTGCGCTTCATCCAGCCGCTGGGGACGCGACCGGCCATCGTCTAGACCGCGCCGCGGCGCGACGCGCGGCTGCCGCGCCTCTCCCGATGGTGCAGCAACATCGCGCAACATCCTGATAACACGGCCACATACCCGCGCGCCGCGGCACTTCGCTGCGCCGCAGAAATCCTCTTGAACGACTCGGGGCGCAGGCGTAACGTCTCCGCTCACGGCGCAGGACGCCGGTCAGGTTCAGGTCCGACCCCGCTCGCACCCACCCAGCCCGTCGGCACGCCTGCTGACTAGGCCCGGAGCCCCCCTTTCATGGCAGACCTCGACCTTGGCCCCTCGGGCCGGGATATCCGCGTCATCCCCGACGCCGACCTCGACGACCGCGAACTCGACATCGCCGACTACCTGCGGGACGAAGCCGACGACCCGCCCCCCGCGCCGCCGCAGGGCTTCCTCGCGCTCTTCATCGGGGCCGTCGGCGTGGTCTACGGCGACATCGGCACCAGCCCGATCTATGCCTTCCGCGAGGCGCTGCGCCTTGCCGCGCAGGACGGCGGCCTGACCCGGGCCGAGGTGCTGGGCCTTCTGTCGCTCCTCATCTGGGCGCTCGTCCTGATCGTCACGGTCAAGTACGTCCTCGTCCTTCTGCGCGCCGACAACCGGGGCGAGGGCGGCGTGCTGGCCCTCTACGCGCTGGCCCGCCTCGCCATCGGGCGCCGGTCGATCCCGGTCCTGATGCTCGCCATCACCGGGGCGGCGCTGTTCGCGGGCGACGCCATGATCACGCCCGCGATTTCCGTCCTGTCGGCGGTCGAGGGGATGAAGCTCCTCACCCCCGCGCTCGACCCCTTCGTGCTGCCCGTCACGCTGGTCATCCTCACCGTCCTCTTCGCCGTCCAGCGTGGCGGCACCGCCGCCGTCGCCGTCGTCTTCGGCCCGGTCACCGCGCTCTGGTTCCTCACCCTCGCGGGCCTCGGCCTCCTGGCCATCGCCGCCAACCCGGGCGTGCTGGCCGCCCTCAGCCCCAGCTACGGCGCCGCCTTCCTGATCGAACACCGCACCGTCAGCTTCATCGTCCTGGGCGCCGTGTTCCTCGCCGTCACGGGGGCCGAGGCGCTGTATGCCGACCTCGGCCACTTCGGCCGCCGCCCCATCGTCGCGGCCTGGTTCGCGCTCGTCTTCCCGGCGCTCGTCCTGAACTACCTCGGCCAGGGCGCGCTGGTCCTGTCCGACCCCGAAGCGATGGACGACCCGTTCTTCCGCCTCGCCCCTGCGGGCTTCCTGCCCGTCCTCGTCCTGCTCGCCACCGCCGCCACCGTCATCGCCAGCCAGGCGGTGATCTCGGGCGCCTTCAGCCTCGCGCGGCAGGCGGTGCAACTGGGCCTTCTGCCCCGGATGCGCATCCGCCACACCTCGCCGGGGCTGCAGGGACAGATCTACATCGCCCCGGTCAACTGGCTTCTCATGGTCGC
>DBBA01000220.1 GCA_002291955.1 Rhodobacteraceae bacterium UBA996
GTTGTTGTTGCCGCCCTGGCTGTTGCCGATCTCGTCCCCCGCCAGGATGACCGGCGTGCCCTGGCTCAGGAACACGGTCGCCAGAAGGTTGCGCTTGCGCAGGTCCCGCGCGGCGCGGATGGCGGGGTCGTCGGTCGGCCCCTCGACCCCGAAATTGTCCGAGAAATTCTCGTCCTTGCCGTCGCGGTTGTCCTCGCCGTTGGCCTCGTTGTGCTTGACGGCATAGCTGACGGCATCTTCCAGCGTGAAGCCGTCATGCACGGTCACGAAGTTCAGGGACGAGGTTGCCGCGCGCCCGCCGTGGTCGAACAGTTCGGCCGAGCCCAGCAGGCGCTTGGACAGGTCAGGGGTCAGCCCGGCGTCGCCGCGCCAGAACCGGCGAACCCCATCGCGGTAGCGGTCGTTGTATTCGAGGAACGGGTGCGGCCAGGCGCCCAGCTGGTAGCCGCCGGGGCCGATGTCCCAGGGTTCGGCGATCAGCTTGGCACGGCTCAGGACCGGGTCCTGCCGGATCGCATCGAGGAACCCGCCCTCGCGGTCGAAGCCGTGCGCTTCGCGCGCCAGCACGGTCGCCAGGTCGAAGCGGAACCCGTCCACATGCATCACCTCGACCCAGTAGCGCAGACTGTCCATCACCATCCGCAGCACCATCGGATGCGCGACGTTCAGCGTGTTGCCGGTACCGGTGTCGTTGACATACCAGCGCCCGCCGTCGGACAGGCGATAGTAGCTGGCGTTGTCGATGCCGCGGAACGCGAGCGTCGGGCCCAGTTCGTTGCCCTCGCCGGTGTGGTTGTAGACCACGTCCAGCACCACCTCGATCCCGGCCGAGTGCAGGCGGCGCACCATGGTCTGGAATTCCCAGACGGCGTTCTCGGTCATGTAGCGGGCGTCGGGCGCGAAGAAGCCGATGGTCTGGTAGCCCCAGTAGTTCTTGAGCCCCCGGGACACCAGGAACCGGTCATCGACAAAGGCATGGACCGGCATGATCTGCACCGTCGTCACGCCAAGCCGCGTCAGGTGGTCGAGCATCGGTTCCGAGGACAGGCCCAGATAGGTGCCGCGGCGCGCAGGGGGGACGGAGGGGTGCAGGCGCGTCAGGCCCTTCACATGCGCCTCGTAGATCACCGTCTCGGACCGCGTCACGCGGGGCGGGCGGTCGTCGCCCCACTGGAACGTCGGGTCCACCACGACCGACTTCGGCACGGCAAAGGCACTGTCGCGGGTGTCGAAGGACAGGTCGGCCTTGGCCGCCCCCACCCGGTAGCCCATCAGCGCGTCCGACCAGCGCACATGGCCGTGCAGCTGCTTGGCATAGGGGTCGATGAGCAGCTTGTTTGGGTTGAAGCGGTGCCCGTCCTCGGGGCGATAGGGGCCGTGCACGCGGAAGCCGTACTTGGTGCCCGGGGTCAGCCCGCCGACATGGACATGCCAGACGTCGCCGTCGCGTTCCAGAAGCGGGATGCGCGCCCGTTCCTTGCGCCCGTCGTCCGAGAACAGGCACAACTCCACCCGTTCCGCATGGGCCGAGAACAGGGCGAAGTTCACGCCCTCGCCGTCGAACGTCGCGCCAAGGGGCCATGGCCGCCCCTGCGACAGGGGATGGTCGCGCAGCCGCGCGGGCAGGCGCCCGGGATGCAGCCCGTCGGCCGTGCTCACCGCACCAGATCCTCGTAAAGCGCGGCATAGACGGCCGAGGACGCCGCCCACCCGACGGGCGCGGACATGGCGGATTTCTGCATGGCGGCCCACACCTTGCGGTCCGCGTGCAGCGCGATCAGGCGGCGCAGCGCCTGGCCGAGCGCGAGCGCATCGGTCGGGTGGAAGGTCAGCCCGTTCGCGGCGCCGGAGGCCAGGGCCATCGGGTTGGCCGTCACCACCGTGTCGGCAAGGCCCCCGGTGGCGGCCACGACCGGAAGCGTGCCGTAGCGCAGGCCGTACATCTGGGTCAGCCCGCAGGGTTCGAAGCGTGACGGCACGAGCACCGCATCGGCGCCCGCGAACATGCGGTGGCTCAGGCCTTCGTCATAGCCGATCCGCACCGCCACGCGCCCCGGATGCACGCGCGCCAGCGCCCGCATTGCGCCTTCCAGCCGCGCATCGCCCGACCCCAGCACGGCAAGGCCGCCGCCGAGCCCCACGAATTCGGGGATCACGGCGGGCAGCAGGTCGATCCCCTTCTGGTCGGTCAGGCGGCTGACGACGATCGCGAGCGGCCCCGGCACCTCGTCCAGCCCCATCTCGGCGATCAGGGCCGCGCGGGCCAGCGCCTTGTTCTTCGGGGACTTCGCCGAATAGGGCACGTCTTCCGACCCCGGGTCCCAGACGGCGGTATCCACCCCGTTCAGGATGCCCGACACCACATCGGCCCGCGCCGCGATCACGCCTTGCAGGCCCATCCCGAACTCGGGCCGCATCAGCTCCTCGGCATAGGTCGGACTGACCGTGGTGATCCTGTCGGCATGGATCAGCCCGGCCTTCAGCGAGGACAGATTGCCGTAATATTCGAGGCTTCCGGGGTGGAATTCATGTGCGGGCAGGCGCAGCGACCCCAGCCGGTCGGGCGGAGCGTGGCCCTGGAAGGCGATGTTGTGCACGGTGATGACGGTGCCCACATCGGTCGGCCCGCCGAAGCGCAGGTAGGCCGGCGCAAAGCCTGCCTGCCAGTCGTGCCCGTGCAGCACCTGCGGACGCCAGCCGTCCGACAACCCGTCCCGGGCGACGGCCGAGGCCACCCAGGACAGCGCCGCGAACCGTTCCGGATTGTCGGCGAAATCGACGCCCTGGTGGCCATAGGGCCCACCCGCCCGGTCGAACAGGTGCGGCGCGTCCAGAAGCAGCACCTGCACACCCGCGACCGTGCCTGCCAACACCTGCGCAGGCCCCCCGAACAGCGCGGGGTCGGACCAGACCGGCATCAGATCGCCGACCCGCGCCGCCACCCCGCGATAGGCCGGGATCAGCACCCGCATGTCCCAGCCATGCGGGGCGAGTGCGGCGGGCAGCGCGCCCACCACGTCGGCCAGCCCCCCGGTCTTGACCAGGGGCACGCATTCCGACGCGACGGACAGGACCCGGCCCGGCATCGCGCTACCCGTGCGCCGCCGACCAGCGGTCCACCATCGGCTGCGTCACCAGCACGATGCCGCTGTCGGTGCGGCGGAACCACTTGGCATCCGCCTCGGGGTCCTCGCCCACGACCATGCCCGCCGGGATGATCACGCCGCGGTCGATCACGCAGTTCTTGAGGCTCGCCTTGCGGTTCACCACCACCGCGGGCAGCGCCACGACGTGATCGAGCGCCGCGTAGCTGTGCGTCCGGCATCCGGTGAACAGAAGCGAGTTGCGCACGTCCGACCCCGACACGATCACGTCGCCGCACACGAGCGACGACACCGCCTGCCCGCGGCGGCCATCTTCGTCGTGGATGAACTTCGCAGGGGGCACGGACTCGGCATAGGTCCAGATAGGCCAGGAGTTGTCGTAGAGGTCGAGCTTCGGGACGAAATCCGTCAGGTCGATGTTGGCCTGCCAGAAGGCGTCGATGGTGCCGACGTCGCGCCAGTAGGGCACGGCTTCCAGCCCGCTGGTTACGCAGCTTTCCTCGAACCGGTGCGCCATCGCGCGGCCGCCCTTGACGATCTGCGGGATCAGGTCGTTGCCGAAATCGTGGGACGAGTTCGGGTCCTCCATGTCGCGGATCAGCAGGTCGCGCAGGAACGGCCAGTTGAAGACGTAGATGCCCATGGACGCCAGCGCATGGTCCGGGTCGCCCGGGATCGACGGCGGGTCCTTGGGCTTTTCCAGGAACTGGGTGATCCGGCCCGTGGCGTCGATGTGCATGACGCCGAACGCGGTCGCTTCCACCCGCGGCACGGTCAGGCAGCCGATGGTGACATCCGCGCCCGTGTCCACGTGCTGGCGCAGCATCACCTCGTAGTCCATCTTGTAGATGTGGTCGCCGGCCAGGATCACCACATAGTCGATGTCGTAGTCATCCACGATGTCGATGTTCTGCGCCACCGCGTCGGCCGTGCCCATGTACCACTTCGTCTCGTCCACGCGCTGCGACGCGGGCAGGATGTCGAGGTATTCGTTCCGTTCCGCCCGGAAGAAGTTCCAGCCGCGCTGGCAGTGCCGGATCAGGCTGTGCGCCTTGTACTGCGTGGCAATGGCCATCTTGCGGATGCCCGAGTTCAGCGCGTTCGACAGGGCGAAGTCGATGATCCGGGTCTTGCCGCCGAAATAGACCGCGGGCTTGGCGCGCCGGTCGGTCAGTTCCTTGAGCCGCGATCCCCGCCCGCCCGCCAGGACGAACGCCATCGCGCGGGCCGACAGCCGTGTGGATTTCCGTGCCTTCATTTTCGTTCCCCTCCCTGCCCTTGTTGTCGGGTCTTTCAGTCCTGCATGAACATGACGCAGGACAGTGCCGGCAGTGTGAC
>DBBA01000222.1:0-290 GCA_002291955.1 Rhodobacteraceae bacterium UBA996
GAAACCTGCAACTGGCGCGTGTCCGCGCAAAATGCAGCGGACGTCGGCGGGATCATGCCGACCTCCGGCGCCCGGACGGACCACGCGGCGCCGTGCTGCCCCGGGTGTCATCCTCGGGGTCGTCCTCATCGGGATCGTCCTCATCGGGGTCTTCAGGCCAGGGATCGGCCGGCGCGTCGCCGGCAAAGACCTCGGGGAAGGACGCACGGGCGCGTGGCAGGTCGATGGTCAGGAGCTGGTCATAGTCCGCGGGATCGAAGCGGCCGACCGCCACGACCTCGCGCCCGATC
>DBBA01000222.1:606-3333 GCA_002291955.1 Rhodobacteraceae bacterium UBA996
CACGACCTCGCGCCCGATCAGCCAGGACAGGCGACCTGCGTCGAGGTTGCCGCGCGCAAAGGGATCGGTGCCGAAGTGCCGGAACAGGGCGGCCAGAAAGGCCGCATCCACCCGGCGGTCCGCCGTCGCGCGATCAGCATAGCGTTCGCGCCGGACGATGGGGGTCGCGCCCCGCGGATTGGCGCGGCGGATGACGAACTGGTGGTCGCTGGACGGGTAGCGCCCGGGAAAGCCGCGGTGCTTGATCATGCCCGACCCCCGGGGTTCCGGGGGTCGGGCCGGGCGGTCAGGTCAGAGCTTGCCGCTGTAGGTCGGCTCGGGCGTGACGACCGGCGCGGGCTCGGGCTCGGCCCGGGCGCAGGCGGCGACGATGACGACGAGGGAGAAAAGGGCAAGCGTGCGGACCATGGTGTCTTTCCTGTATGTGGCGCGCTCTGCCCGGACGAAATGCCGCCCGGCCCGCGCGCAAGGCGCAGGGTAGGCCAGACCGCCCCGCTGCACCAGACCGCGCACGGAACCGCGCGCCCCGGTGGGCAGTCAACCGCCGAGTTCGGCGCGGGATGTGGCATCAGAACAACTCCACCACGCAGGTGCCGTCGGTCACGGCGAAAGCCTCGAAGAACTGGGTGGCCGCAGTGTCGGAGGCACCGAAGGGAACCGGGCGGTCGGACAGCGAGACGACGACCTGTGCAGGCGGCGGGGTGGAGCTTGCCACGCGGGGCAGCGCCACGCTGTCGCAGAGCCACTGGATGTCGGGGGCGATGTCCTCGTAGGCGGTGCCGGTGATCCAGGGCGCAAGGAAGCGGAAGCGGTCGGTCAGGCCGGTGGGGCCGGCGGCGTCGCGGAGCGTCTCCTGAAGCGTCACGGTCTGGCCCGAGGGCAGCACGATCTGCTCGGCCGCCAGAGGTGTTGCGGCCAGCAGGGCGGCAAGGGCGACCGCGGCGCGCATGTCAGCCCCCTGCCCCTGCCCCGGCCCCGGGGCGCCGGGCGATGCAGTCGATTTCCACCAGCGCGCCGACGGCCAGCGCGGTCACGCCCACGGTGGTGCGGGCGGGGCGGCGGTCGGGGGGGAAGTAGGTCTGGTAGACCGTGTTGAAGGCCGCGTAGTCGCGCTCGAACTCGGTCAGGAAACAGCGGCACTGGACGACATGTTCCCAGTCCAGACCGACGCCTTGCAGGATGATGCGCAGGTTCTGCATGACGGCATGGGTCTGCGATTCAATGCCGGCCGGCAGGGCCGCGTCGGGCGCGCCGGGGTCGGTCGGCATCTGGCCGGTCAGGATCACCCAGCCGTCCGCCTCGACCGCGTGGGAGAAGGGGGCGACGGGGCGCGGACCGCCGGTGATCATGTGGAAGATCGGTTCGGTCATGGCGTTTCCGTCCGTTCAGGGGGCCGGGCATGGGCCAGCCAGCGGGCGCGGGTGGCGGGGTCGGACAGCAGTGCGGCGATGCGGGCGTTGGCCTGCGCGCGGGGCACGGGACCGGCCACGGCCCCGCCCGCGGTGATGCGCAGGCCCGGCCCGTCGGGGGTAACATCAACAACGGGCGAGAAGCCCCGAATATCGCGCAAGGAACGCCACAGGTCCTGGCGCACCTGATGGGCCAGCCGCACCGCACGGGCGGGCGGGAACGCGGCGGTCGCCGCCACGTCGAAGCGCGCGGGCAGGCGGCGGGTGAGTGTCACCCGGTCGCCGTCGCGCAAGGTGTGCCAGCCATCCCGTTTCATCACAGCGGCATGTTGTCGTGCTTCTTCCACGGGGCTGTCGCCTTTTTCTGGCGCAGCGACGCAAACGCGCGGCAGACGCGGCGGCGGGTGGAATGGGGCATGATGACCTCGTCGATGAAGCCGCGTTCGGCGGCGACGAAGGGGTTGGCGAAGCGGTCCTCGTAGTCCTTGACGCGGCCCGCGATCTTGTCGGCATCGCCCCGTTCCGACCGATAGAGGATTTCCACCGCCCCCTTGGCGCCCATCACGGCGACCTCGGCCGTGGGCCAGGCATAGTTGATGTCGGCCTTGAGGTGCTTGGACGCCATCACGACATAGGCGCCGCCATAGGTCTTGCGGGTCAGCACGGTGACCTTGGGCACGGTCGCCTGACCATAGGCGAACAGAAGCTTCGCGCCATGCTTGATGATGCCGCCGTATTCCTGCGCCGTGCCGGGCAGGAAGCCGGGGACGTCGACAAAGGTCAGGATCGGGATTTCGAAGGCATCGCAGAAGCGCACGAAGCGGGCGGCCTTGCGGCTGGCGTCGATGTCGAGGCACCCGGCCAGCACCATCGGCTGGTTCGCCACCACACCGACCGTGGACCCCTCCAGGCGGATGAACCCGGTGATGATGTTCTTCGCGTGCTCGGCCTGGATCTCGTAGAAATCGCCCTCGTCCGCGACCTTCTGGATCAGTTCCTTCATGTCGTAGGGCTGGTTCGGGTTGTCCGGCACCAGCGTATCCAGCGACATCTCCAGCCGGGCAGGGTCGTCGAAGAACGGCCGCACCGGGGGCTTTTCCCGGTTGTTCAGCGGCAGGAAGTCCACCAGACGGCGGATTTCGGTCATCGCCTCCACGTCGTTCTCGAAGGCGCCGTCGGCGACGGACGAGGTTCGGGTATGGGTCGAGGCGCCGCCCAGTTCCTCGGCCGTCACGACCTCGTTCGTCACCGTCTTGACCACCTCGGGGCCGGTCACGAACATGTAGGACGACCCCTGCACCATGAAGATGAAGTCGGT
>DBBA01000275.1 GCA_002291955.1 Rhodobacteraceae bacterium UBA996
TTGCCGTGCCGCGGGCGGCCGCCTGCGCCTTGCGCCGGGCGATGTTCGCCTTGAGCGCGGCCTTCAGCCGGTCGGCCCGTTCCGCCGTCGCGCGGGATTTTCCCGACGCCGCCATGTCCGGACTGGTCGCCTTGCCTGCCATGCGGGCGTTCTACCGCAGGGGCGCGGCGCGGTCCAGAAGCGGAGCCAGTCAGGCGCGGGCGCGCGGGTGGGCGCGGTCGTAGACCTCCATCAGTCGGGCGGTGTCCACGGCGGTGTAGCCTTGAGTGGTGGACAGCGACGCATGGCCCAGCAGCGTCTGGATCGCGCGCAGGTCGCCGCCCGCCGCCAGCAGGTGGGTGGCGAAGCTGTGGCGCAGCGCATGCGGGGTTGCCGTGTCGGGCAGGCCCATCTGGCGGCGCGCGCCCTCCATTGCCTTCTGCACGAGGCGCGGGTTCAGGGGGCCGCCGCGGGCGCCGCGGAACAAGGGAGCGGAGGCGTCCAGCGACCAGGGGCAGGCAGCCAGGTACGCCGCGATCGCGTCGCGTGCGACGGGCAGCACCGGCACCACGCGGTCCTTGCCGCCCTTGCCGCGGATGCGCAGCGTCTCGCCCATCGGCCAGGCCGAACCGGTCAGCCCCAGCGCCTCGGAAATGCGCAGGCCCGAGCCATACAGAAGCGTGACCACCGCCGTATCGCGCGCGGCGATCCAGGGCGTGGTGGATTGCAGGTCCACGGTGGACAGCATCGCGCGCGCCCCAGCCACGTCCAGCGGCCGGGGCAGGCGGGGCGGCACCTTCGGGCCCCGGGCCGACAGCGCGGGCGAGGCGTCGAAGCCGTGCCGGTCGGCCAGCCAGCGCAGGAACGACTTGACCCCCGACAGCCGCCGCGCCGCCGACCGGGGTGACAGTCCCGCCGCGCGTTCGTGCGCCAGGAAGGCGCGCAT
Organism: Rhodobacteraceae bacterium UBA996; assembly: GCA_002291955.1. GTDB lineage: Bacteria > Pseudomonadota > Alphaproteobacteria > Rhodobacterales > Rhodobacteraceae > UBA996. Next base: position 926 of record DBBA01000275.1, read on the forward strand.
GTCGGACAGGCGCAGGCGACCAAGGTCGGACGGCGCCGCAGGACCGCCCAGGTGCCCGTTAAGGAACGCCAGGAACGCCCGCGCATCGGTGTCGTAGGCGGCCAGCGTGTGGGGCGAGGCATCGTCAAGCGCCGACAGCCGGGCCAGCCAGTCCGACAGGTCGGCGCTCAGCGCCGCCGAGGTCATTCCAGCCAGCGGCGCATCGCGCGTTCGAACACGGCGCCGAAGAAGCCCAGCAGGTCGGTCCCGTGCGTGGACTGGAACTGTTGCGGGTCGTCCGATCCCAGAAGCAGCATGCCCGGCAGCCGCCCGGGGCCGAGGTCCAGCACAAGGCACGCCTCGGACCGCACGCGAAGGCCCTGCGGTCCGTGCAAGCCCGCCTCGCCCGGGGCCAGACCGCGCAGGGTGACGGCGCGGGGCGGTTCCGTCCGGCCACGGCCCACGTAGTCGGCGATGAACCCGGGTTCCGCCGGCAGCACCGTGCCGGCGTAGCGCTGCAGGGCGGGTTCCGCGGCGGTGCGGTGGGTTTCCAGGATCAGGCGCAGCGCCTCGACCCCCAGGGCCTGCGGCAGGCGCCCGGCCAGCGTCGCAAGGAACCCCTCGAACGAGGCCGCATCGAGCGCGATCAGGACCGCGCGGTGCAGTTGCGCGGTCGAGGCGAGGTTTTCCCACGCCGCCGCGATCACGCTGCGGTGGGTTTCCTCCAGCCGGTCGAGGCGGCGCTCCAGCCGCTCCATCGCGATGCCGCGCAGGTCCACGACGTTGTCGCCCATCCGGCGCTCGTTGGCCTGCACCAGCGCGCGCATCACGTCATGGTCCGACAGCACCATGTCGGGGTCCGACAGGATCGTCTCGCGCAGGTGGTCGGTGATGCCTGCGATCCGCGGTGCCGTCATGCCTGTCTGCCCCTGTATGTCCCGTTCCGATCCGGTCCGCGGCAGGGTGCCAGGGCGGGCCGGTCAGAGGATCTTCTGACCCGTCTTTGCCCAATCCTGCATGAAGGCGTCCAGTCCCTTGTCGGTCAGGACGTGGCTGGCCATCGCCTTGATCACGGACGGTGGCGCCGTGGCCACATCCGCGCCCGCCAGCGCCGCTTCCTTCATGTGGTTGGCGGTGCGGATCGACGCCGCCAGGATCTGGGTCGGAAAGTCGTAATTGTCATAGATCTCGCGGATGTCGCGGATCAGGTCCATGCCGTCGATGTTGATATCGTCCAAGCGTCCGATGAAGGGCGAGATGAAGGTCGCCCCCGCCTTGGCCGCCAGAAGCGCCTGGTTGGCGGAGAAACACAGGGTCACGTTGACCATGCGCCCCTCGCCCGACAGCACCTTGCAGGCCTTGAGCCCCGCCCAGGTCAGCGGCACCTTGACCGCGATGTTCGGCGCGATGGCGGCCAGCTTGCGCCCCTCGGCGATCATCGCGTCGGCGTCCAGCGACACGACCTCGGCCGAGACGGGGCCGGGGGTGATCGCGCAGATCTCCTTGGTCACTTCCAGGATGTCGCGGCCTGACTTCAGGATCAGCGACGGGTTGGTGGTCACGCCATCGACCATGCCCAGATCGGCAAGCTCGCGGATCGCGGCCACATCGGCGGTATCTACGAAGAACTTCATGCGGGCCTCCCAGGGTGGCATGGCGGGTCGGGGACGGGCATAGCAGGGGGGCCTTGCCACCGGAAGGCCCCGCGGGCGAGAAGCGCGCCATGTCGGAGCAGGAGCATTTCGCCGAAGGCACGCCGGTCTCGGTCCTGACCGCCGAACCCGTTGGCCGGGCGCTCGACTACCGCGCGCCCGAGGGTGGGGTAGCCATAGGCGCGCTGGTCGAGGTGCCGCTGGGCCCGCGCCGCGTGCTGGGCGCGGTCTGGGGGCCCGGAAACTGGGCCGCAGGCACAGGGGACTTCGACCCTGCCCGCCTGCGCAGCATCCTGCGGGTGTTCGAGGCAGCCCCCCTGCGGGACGAACTGCGCACCTTCCTGGCGCGGGCCGCCGACTACACGCTGACGCCCTTGCCCGCGATGCTGCGGCTGGCCACCCGCGCGCCCGGTCTCGGCGACCCGCCCGGGATGCGCCGGGTCTATCGCCGGGGCGGGGCCACACCCGACCGGATGACCGACGCGCGCGCCCGGGTGCTGGCCGCGCTGGACGACTGGGGGGGCGCGGCGGTGACGCTGGCGGAACTGGCGACCGCGGCGGGGGTGACGCCGCAGGTCATCAAGGGGCTGGTCGCGCAGGGCGCGATCCTCGAACAGGACAGTCCCCGCGATCTGCCCTTCCCCCGGCTCGACCCCGCCGCCGCCGCGCCCGACCTGTCGCCGGATCAGCGGGCGGTGGCGGACGCGCTGCGCGCCACGGTCCGGGCCGACACCTATGCCACGACGCTGCTGCAGGGCGTCACGGGTTCGGGCAAGACCGAGGTCTACCTGGAAGCCGTGGCCGAGTGCCTGGCCGCAGGCCGTCAGGCGCTGGTGCTGCTGCCCGAGATCGCCCTGACCGCGGAATTCCTGACCCGCGTGCAGACCCGCTTCGGCGCACGGCCCGCGGAATGGCATTCCGGCGTGACATCGACCGAACGGCGGCGCCTGTGGCGCATGGTGGCTGACGGCGGCGCGCAGATGGTCGTCGGCGCGCGGTCGGCGCTGTTCCTGCCCTTCCGCGATCTGGGCCTGATCGTGGTCGATGAGGAACACGACCCCTCCTACAAGCAGGAGGACGGCGTACTGTATCACGCCCGCGACATGGCCGTGCTGCGGGCGGCCGTGGCGGGGTTCCCGGTGGTGCTGGCGTCCGCCACACCTGCTCTGGAAAGCTGGGCGAATGCGGAAGCGGGCAAGTACGCCCGCCTGACCCTGCCCGCGCGCTTCGGCGCTGCGGAACTGCCCGCGATGGCTGCGGTGGACCTGCGGGCGGAAGCCCTGCCGAACGGGCGCTGGATCTCCGACACGCTGGCGCGCGCGACCGAGGCACGGCTGGCGGCGGGCGAACAGGTGCTGTTCTTCCTCAACCGCCGCGGCTACGCGCCCGTCACGCTCTGCCGCGCCTGCGGGCACCAGGTGGGCTGCGACCACTGCGATGCCCGGATGGTGGAACACCGGTTCCAGAAGCGGCTCGTGTGCCACCAGTGCGGCGCGACCAAGCCCGTGCCGACCACCTGCCCCGCCTGCGGGGTCGAGGGGCGGATGGCTGCACTCGGGCCGGGGGTCGAGCGGATCGAGGAGGAGACCCGCGCCCGTTTCCCCTATGCCCAGGTTGCGGTGCTGTCGTCCGACCTGTTCGGCTCCGCCCGCGCGCTGAAGGCGGCGGTCGAGGGGCTGGCCGCGGGCGGCGCCGACATCATCATCGGCACGCAACTGGTGGCCAAGGGGCACAACTGGCCCTTGCTCACCCTGGTGGGTGTGATCGACGCCGACCTCGGGCTGATGGGGTCGGACCTGCGCGCGGCGGAACGCACGTTCCAGCTGATGCGGCAGGTATCGGGCCGGGCGGGCCGGGCGGAACGGCGCGGGATGGCGCTGGTGCAGACCCACCAGCCCGACCACCCGGTGATCCGCGCGATCCTTGCAGGCGACGACGAGGGGTTCCGCCGGGCCGAGGCGGCGGGACGGCAGGCCGCGGGGATGCCGCCCTACGGTCGCCTCGCCGCGGTGATCCTGTCGGGCCCGGACCTCGCCGCGGTCTTCGACACCGGCAACGCGCTGGCCGCCCGCACCGCCCCCCTCGATGCCGTCGGCGCCCGCGTCTATGGCCCCGCCCCCGCGCCCATTGCGCGGGTCCGGGGACGGCACCGCGTTCGCCTGCTCGTCAGGGCTGCCAAGGGCGTGCCCCTGCAAGCGGCGCTGGCGGCCTGGGTCGCAGGGGTCAAGGTCCCCGCATCCGTGCGCCTCGCCCTCGACATCGACCCGCAGAGCTTCTTCTGAGCGGGAGGGGCGCTGCCCCTCCGTTCGGGCCTGGCGGCCCTCACCCCTCCCCGGGGTATTTCAGAGAGGATGAAGGCACGGTCGCCGACGCCTTCATCCTGTCCCAAGTATCCCCGCCGGAGGCCGTCCGAGCCGACCGGGCCGCAAGGCCCGGCGGCGAGACGAAAGGCGTCCCGCGCGGGGCCGCATGGCCCCGGGCGGGTCAACTTGCCGCTGGCATGGGGCGCAGTGCAGGCGTAAGCCGGTGGCCATGCGCCACGTCCGCCTTGCCGATGCCGCGTCCTTTCCGCTCTGGCGGCAGCCGGTGGCGCTTCTGTTCCTGACGGCCTTTGCCATGCCGCTCGCCTTTTCCACCTGGTCGGCGCTTCTGAACAACTTCGTGATCGAGGCCGCGGGCTTCACCGGGGTCGAGATCGGCTGGCTGCATACGGTGCGGGAAATCCCCGGGTTCCTGGCCATCGGGGTGATCGCGCTGCTCCTGATCGTCCGGGAACAGGTGCTGGGGATCGTCTCGCTCGCGCTTCTGGGCGGGGCCACCGCGGTGACCGCGTGGTTCCCGACCGTTGGCGGGATCATGACGATCACGCTCCTGTCGTCCATCGGGTTCCACTACTACGAGACGGTCAACCAGTCGCTGCAACTGCAGTGGATCTCCAAGGACCGCGCGCCGCAGGTGATCGGCTGGCTGGTTGCCGCCGGATCGGGCGCCTCGCTCATTGCCTATGGTGTCATCGTCCTGACCTGGCGGACGTTCGACCTGTCCTACGACCTGGTCTTCCTCGTCTCGGGCGGGCTCTGCGCGGCCATCGCCGTCTTCGCCCTGCTCGCATACCCGCAGTTCGAGGCGCCGCATCCCCAGCGCAAGACCATGGTCCTGCGCCGCCGCTACTGGCTCTACTACGCGCTGCAGTTCATGTCGGGCGCGCGGCGGCAGATCTTCGTCGTCTTCGCGGCCTTCATGATGGTCGAGCACTTCGGCTTCGACGTGCATCAGGTCACGCTCCTGTTCCTGATCAACTTCGTGGCCAACATGGTGGCCGCACCCCTCATGGGCCGGGCGCTGGGGGTGTACGGAGAGCGCAGCATCATGGTGTTCGAATACATCGGCCTGACGCTGGTGTTCCTCGCCTACGGGGGCATCTACTGGTTCGGCTGGGGCGTGGTTGTCGCGAGCGTCCTCTACGTCCTTGACCACCTGTTCTTCGCGCTGGCCTTCTCGCTCAAGACCTACTTCCAGAAGATCGCCGACCCGGGCGACATCGCCCCCACCGCGGCCGTCGCCTTCACCATCAACCACATCGCCGCCGTCTTCCTGCCCGCCGCTCTTGGCTACCTGTGGGTCACGTCCCCCACCACGGTCTTCATGCTGGCCGCCTGCATGTCGGGCGTGGCGCTGGCCCTTGCCCTCATGATCCCGCGCCACCCCGAACCGGGGCACGAGACCATCTTCGCCCGCGGACTGTCGCAATCTTCACGGGTTCGGGCGGCAGAGTAGCGGGGGCCCGCGCGCCCCTCTATATCTTGCGCACCTGACCCGATGGAGGCCGCGCATGTTCCTGTTCCAGACCAAGAAGACCCAGATGGTATCGGCCGCCGATGCCCTGCCGGGGCGTGCGGCGCCGATCCCCACCGCCCCCACCCATTTCGTCTTTCACCGCCCCCTGACGCTGGACGTGCCCGACGGGATGGAGGTCGCCGTGTTCGGCATGGGCTGCTTCTGGGGCGTGGAGCGCATCTTCTGGAAGCTGCCGGGCGTCTGGCTGACCATGGCGGGCTATGCCGCGGGTCATACGCCCAACCCCACCTACAAGGAGGTCTGCACCGGCCAGACCGCCCATAACGAGGTCGTTCGCGTATTCTTTGACCCCGCCGTCATCACCTACGAGGATCTCCTCCGCACCTTCTGGGAAAACCACGATCCCACCCAGGGCATGCGGCAGGGCAACGATGTCGGCACGCAGTACCGGTCGGGCATCTACACCACGACCGACGCGCAGGCCCGCGCGGCGGAAGCGTCCCGCGGGGTCTATGCGCACCGGCTGCGGGCGGCGGGGCATGGTGCCGTCACGACCGAAATCCTGCCCGCAGGGCCGTTCTACTTTGCCGAGGACTATCACCAGCAGTACCTGGCCAAGAACCCGAACGGATACTGCGGGATCGGCGGCACCGGCGTGACCTGCCCGATCGGCACGGGCGTGGGCGCGGGCAGCGCCCATTGACTGCAGGCGGGGGCGGGGCGTAAGGCCCCGCTCCATGACCGACGCGCCCACCACCCCCGCCACCTGGACCGCCTTCACCCAGACGCCCGAGCGCGCCCGCGCCGAGGCGCTTGGCAACGCCATCGAGGCGGTGCTGGACCCCGAGGCGCTGGGCGTGCTGGAACTGGAAGACGGGTCCGGCACCTGGGAAGTCGGCGTGTATTTCGAGGAGAAGCCCGACGTCGCGCTGCTGGCGCTGCTGGCGGCGGCGCATGGGCTGCCCGACTTCGTCATCTCGGAACTGCCGCCGACCGACTGGGTCGCCAAGGTGCGGCGTGACCTGAAGCCGATCCATGCGGGCCGCTTCTGGGTGCACGGCAGCCACGATGCGGGCACCGCGCCCGCCGGCACCGTGCCCCTGCTGATCGACGCGGCGGTGGCGTTCGGCACCGGGCACCACGGCACGACGCAGGGCTGCCTGACCGCGCTTGATGCGCTGGTGACGGGCGGCGTGTGCCCCGCCCGCGTGGCCGACGTGGGCTGCGGAACGGCCGTGCTGGCCATGGGCGCAGCGGCGATCACCGGCGCCACCGTTGTGGCGTCCGACATCGACGCGGTCGCGGTGGATGTGGCGACCGCCAACGTCGCGGCGAACGGCTTTGCCGACCGCATCACCTGCGTGATGGCCGCGGGCTTCGATCACCCCGCGTTGCAGGGCGCCCCCTTCGACCTGGTGCTGGCCAACATCCTGAAGGGCCCGCTGATCGACCTTGCCCCCGCCATGGCCGCGCGAATCGTTTCCGGCGGGCACGCCATTCTGTCCGGTATCCTTAACGAGCAGGCCGACGACGTTAACCGCGTCTATCTCCAGTCCGGGTTCAATTCCGTCGAAATCCTGCGGATTGGTGACTGGACGACGCTGACTTTGCGGCGATCCGGGGGCTGAGTTGCACCTCGCGCCGCGCGCGCGGCACCCTCGCCCCGTTGGTGCCACAATCCGTTTGAACAATCGGAGCGTGGAGGCATCTGGATGGCGGAGTGAGCGATGGCGGATCAGAACCACGTCAAGTTCGATCGTCGGCTGGAAAAGATCCTGCGCGAGCACCGCAAGCTCTCGCGCGGGTATGTGACCACGGTCAACCATGACGGTCTGGTGATTGCCCGACCGAAGCGCGCGGTCGGATCGACGGCCCTGCTGCGCGGCCTGCTGATGGCCCTTGTCACCTTCATCGTGCTGAAGGCGTTCCTGTATGTGCGCCTCGGCCCCGAGGCCTATGCCGCGCGGACCGTCCAGCTGGAAGGCGGATCGGTGGTGGACACGATCGGGGCCTGGGCCATGACGATGGACCCCGCCACGCTGTGGCTGGCCACGAAGATCCAGGCGTTCATCGGCGGCTGAGACACGCCACCCGCCGCCCGGCATGCAAACGGGCTGCCCCGCAGGACAGCCCGTTCAGCATGTCGGCATCGGACGGACGGTCAGCGCGACAGGCGCTGCGCCACGGCATCGATCTCGCCGCGCGACAGGCCGATGTCGGCCAGTTCATGGTCGCTCAGGCGCTCGAGCGCGTTGCGGGTCTGGCGCGCGTCGTTCCAGGCGGCAACGGCGGCGATCAGGCCGGTCAGGAAACCGCCACTGGTCGGCGAACGGGTGATGTCATAGGTCGTCATGGGTCACATCCTTCGGGGTTGGGTGCGGCGCGCATCTCGCGTCGGTCGGCTTCACCGACCAGGGCGGCGCGTTCGCCGTCTGCATCATACGCAGGCAAATAGGGGCAGTTCTTGGGCAGAACAAGAACGGACCTGTGCATGGCAGCCCTGCGCGCCGCGCATGACGCCGCAGCGCGGCAAGTCACTGTAAACGAAAGGTAAAATTCCCGGCGAGGGGCGCCGGGGCAGGCTGTTCCGCCGGGCGGGCCGCGCCTGCGGACTGCGCGCGCGGGGATGACAGGCGCGGCGATGCCACTGGCGGATGTTCGCGTTTCGTGCTAGTCCGCGTCGCAACAGGCTCCGGCAAGGTGCGGCAGGGCAGGAAGGGGCGGGCGGGATGCGCGTCATCGGGATCGACCCGGGGCTCCGGCGCACCGGCTGGGGCGTGATCGACGTGGCGGGCGCGCGGCTGTCGCATGTGGCGCATGGCGTGATCGAGGCGCAGGGCCTCGCGCTGGCCGACCGGCTGGCGGATCTGTTCGCGGCGCTGACTGCGGTAATCGCCGCCCAGGCCCCCGATGCCGCGGCGGTGGAGCAGACCTTTGTCAACCGCGATGCGGCCGGCACGCTGAAGCTTGGCCAGGCGCGGGGCATCGCGCTGGTGGTTCCTGCGCTGGCCGGGCTGACGGTCGGGGAGTACGCGCCCAACGCGGTGAAGAAGGCGGTGGTGGGCGTGGGCCACGCGGGCAAGGACCAGATCGCCCACATGGTGCGGGTGCATTTCCCCGGCATCGGCCCGGCCGGGGCAGACGCCGCCGATGCACTGGCCATCGCCATCTGCCACGCCAATCACCTGCAATCGGCCGGGCGCCTGACGGCCGCGCTCGCCCGGGCGGGAGCGTGACGCGATGATCGGACGGCTGGCCGGGCGGCTGATCCAGCGGGGCGCGGACCATGTGATGCTCGACGTCGGCGGGGTGGGGTACATCATCCATGTGTCCGACCGGACGCTGGCCGCGCTGCCGCCCGTGGGGCAGGCCGCGGCTCTGTGGACGGAACTCATCGTGCGCGAGGACCTGTTGCAGCTCTACGGGTTCCTGACGCCGGTCGAGAAGGAATGGCATCGCCTGCTGATGACCGTGCAGGGCGTGGGCGCCAAGGGCGCGCTCGCGATCCTGGGCACGCTGGGCGAGGCCGGGTTGTCGCGCGCCATCGGCATCGGCGACTGGGCGGCGGTCAAGGCCGCGCCCGGGGTCGGCCCCAAGATCGCACAGCGCGTGGTGCTGGAGCTGAAGGCCAAGGCGCCGGCCATCATGGCGATGGGGGGTGTGGTCGATCCGCCGGTGATCGACCCTGCGCCCGCGCCGCTAGACCCGGTCGCGCCTGCCCCACGCCCGCCCCGCGCGCCCTCGGCCGCCGCGGAACAGGCCGCCGCTCAGGCCGAAGCGCAGGCACAGGCGCTGTCGGCCCTCACGAACCTCGGCTACGCGCCCGGCGAGGCCGCATCCGCCGTGGCCACCGCCGCCGCCGGTGCCCC
>DBBA01000020.1 GCA_002291955.1 Rhodobacteraceae bacterium UBA996
ACTTCTTCAGCAGCCTGCTAGACCAGCCCGGCTTCCACAGGGAACACATGCCCGGTCATGCCGCGGCTGGCGTCGGACGCGAGGAAGGCCGCCACGCCCGCCACATCCTCGGCCGTGGCCATGCGGCGCAGCAGGGTTTCCCCGGCCAGCCCCGCCAGCGCGTCCTCCCGCGTGGGGCCACCTGCCGCGTGCCGCGTGTCGATGCGGGACAGAAGCGCGTCAGTGGCGATGGCGCCGGGAGCGAGCGCGTTGACGCGGATGCCCCGGGGACCCAGGTCCTGCGCCGCCGCGCGCATCACGCCGATGACCGCGTGCTTGGAGGCGGAATAGAGCACCTGCTTCGGGTGCGCCCGGTAGCCGTTGATCGACGCCATGACGATGGCCGACCCGTGGCCGGACGCCTCCAGCGCCGGGGCAAAGGCGCCCAGCGTGATCGCCACGCCCCAGACGTTGATCGCCATGACCCGGTCCCATTCCGCCCGGTCCAGCGTTTCCACCCCGCGCCAGGGCGGCACGACGCCCGCGTTGGCCACGACGACCGATACCGGCGACAGGCGGGCGGCGTGGGCTGACAGCGCGCCTTGCGCGTCGGGTGCGGTCAGGTCGAGCGCGACGCCGTCCCAGCCCGCGGGCAGGTCCTCCGGCGCCCCGGGCAGGTCCACCACGGTGATATGCGCGCCCATGCCTGCAAGCCGGTCGGCGATGGCGCGGCCGAGGCCGCGTCCGCCCCCGGTGACGACGGCACGGCGTCCTGTCAGGGTGGTGTCCTGCAGCATGGTGATGCCTCCTGTTGCGGGGCGGGTGGGGGCGCGCTAGACCCTTCGACACAACCCGCACTTTTGTGCGGCATGTGAACGGATGCAAGGGGGCAGGATGGCAGAGCAGGTGGTGATCCTGGGCGCGGGGTCCATCGGGCTGTCCTTTGCCGCCGTGATGGCCGATGCGGGGCACCCGGTGGTGCTGGCCGAACCCGATGCCGCGCGGCGGGGCGCGGTGGCGGACGGGCTGGCCCTGCACCGGGATGCGATGGCCGCGGCGGGGCTGGTCCGTGGTGGGGACGCACCCGTTCAGGCGGTCCCCGATGCCGCGCCGCATCTGGCAGCCGCGGCGCTGGTGATCGAGTGCGGGCCCGAGAACCTGGAGGCCAAGCAGGCGATCTTTGCCGGGGTGCTGGCAGGGGCGGGGGCCGATGCGGTGCTGGTGACCGCGTCATCCGCCATTCCGATGTCGCGGATCGTGCCGGACCGGGCCGCGCAGGCGCGCTGTCTGGTGGCGCATCCCGTCAATCCGCCCGCCGTGCTGCGGCTGATCGAGCTTTGCCCCGCGCCCGGCACCCTGCCTGCCACCATGGACCGGGCCGCGGCGCTGTTCGGGGGCGCGGGCTTTGCGCCCGTGCGCCTGACGCGCGAGGTCGAGGGGTTCGTGCTGAACCGCCTGCAGGGCGCCGTCCTGCGCGAGGCCTATCGCCTGGTCGATGACGGCATCACCGATGTGGCGGGGATCGAGGCGGTGATGCGCCTGGGCCTCGGGCCGCGCTGGGCGCTGTCCGGTCCGTTCGAGACGGCGGAACTGAACACGCCCGGCGGCATCCGGGCGCATGCGGCGCGGATGGGTCCGGCCTATGCGCGGATGGGGGCGGAGCGGGGGGAGACCGTGGACTGGCACGCGGGCCTGATCGCGCAGGTCGAGGCCCAGCGGCGGGCCGAGGTCGCCCTTGACCGTCTGCCTGCGCGCGCCGCATGGCGGGCGCGGGCGGTGGCGGCGCTGGTCGCCGCGCGGGACCGTCTGATGCAGGAGAGGCCATAACGATCCCCTTCACGTTCGACGGCCGCCCCCTGACCGCGCGCCCCGGGCAGTCGGTCGCCGCCGCGCTGACGGACGCCGGCGAGCGCAGGTTCCGCACCACCGGCAAGGGTGCCCCCCGCGGCATCTTCTGCGGGATGGGCGTGTGCCAGGATTGCCTGGTGACGGTGGACGGCATCCCCAACCGCCGCGCCTGCATGACCGCCGTCGAACCGGGGCTGGCGGTTGCCCGGCAGGACCCGTTCCCGACGCTGGATGCAGCGGCCGTGCCTGCGCCCGCCCCCGCCCGGGTGGTGGCGCCCGACGTGCTGGTGATCGGCGGCGGCGCGGCGGGCCTGTCGGCGGCCATCGCGGCGCGGGGCGCGGGCGCCTCCGTCGTGGTGCTGGACGAACGCAAGGTGGCGGGCGGGCAGTACTTCAAGCAGGCCGCCGCCGCCGTTCCCATGGACGCGCAGCAGGCGGCAGGGTCCGACCTGCTGGCCCGGGCGGTGGTGAGCGGAGCGGAAATCCTTGGTCAGGTGGAGTTGTGGGGCGCGTTCGACGCGGAAACCTCGGGCACCGGGGGGTTGTTGTTCCTGGGCGAACGGCAGGGGGCCGCGCTGGTGGCCCGGCCCCGCGCGGTGGTGGTGGCGACCGGGGCCTACGAGCGGCCCGAGATCGTGCCGGGCTGGACCCTTCCCGGCGTGATGACCACCGGCGCGGCGCAGACGCTGTGGCGCAGCTATCGCACGCTGCCGGGCAAGCGGGGCGCGGTGGCGGGGTCATCACCGCTGAACCTGCAGGTGGCGTTGGAACTGGCG
>DBBA01000387.1 GCA_002291955.1 Rhodobacteraceae bacterium UBA996
GGGCGCGTCACGCTAGGGAGCATGATCGCGATAACGGACAGGGAGGGCGCGCGATGATCCTGTGCGCGGGCGAGGCGCTGATCGACATGCTGCCGCGGACGGCGACCTCGGGCGAGGCAGCGTTCGCGCCCCATGCGGGGGGCGCGGTGTTCAACACCGCCATCGCGCTGGGGCGGCTGGGGGCCCCGGCGGGGTTCCTGTCGGGGCTGTCGTCGGACCTGTTCGGCGATGTGCTGCGGGCGGAACTGGTGGCGTCCAAGGTGGATGCGGGGCTGGCCGTGGTGTCGGACCGGCCCACGACGCTGGCCTTCGTGCGGCTGGTGGACGGGCAGGCGCGCTATGCCTTCTATGACGAGAACACCGCGGGGCGGATGCTGGCGCCCGCGGACCTGCCCGCCCTGCCAGGGTCGGTGCAGGCGCTGTTCCTGGGCGGGATCAGCCTGGTGCCCGAGCCTTGCGCGTCGGCCTACGAGGCGCTGATGGCGCGCGAGGCGGGGGCGCGGGTGACGATGCTGGACCCCAACATCCGGCCGGGCTTCATCCGGGACGCGGCGGCCTATCGGGCGCGGATCGCGCGGATGATCGGGATGGCGGACCTCGTGAAGCTGTCGGACGAGGACCTGCACTGGCTGGTGGGGGCGGGCGATCCGGTGGCGCTGGCGCGGGGCCTGCTGGGGGTTGCGGGGTCACCCGGCCCGAAGGTGGTGTTCATCACCGAAGGCGCAGAGGGGGCGCGGGCCGTGACCGCGGCGCTGGACGTGTTCCTGCCCGCCCGCAGGGTGACGGTCGCCGATACCGTCGGCGCGGGCGACACGTTCAATGCGGGCGTGCTGGCGGCGCTGCACCGGGCGGGTGTGCTGACGAAGGCGGGGGTGGCGGTCCTGGACCGCGCGACGCTGGAGGCAGCGCTGGACCTGGGCATCCGCGCGGCGGCGGTGACGGTCAGCCGGCCGGGCGCGAACCCGCCCTGGGCGCACGAGGTGGCGTGAGGCAACGCGGAGGGGCGCTGCCCCTCTGCCCGCCGCCCCCCGGCAGGCCGGGGCGCGGCGGTCATTCACCCCGGGATATTTGGACCACGTCGAAGCCTGCAGGCCGGGACTGCGTCAGGGCGCCCCGAGGCGGCGCAGGTCGGCCTCGACCCGGGATCGGATCTCGGCGCGGAGCGCGGGGTCGTCCACGCTGCGCAGGAGGGCGAGCGCGCCCGACATCATGGCGAAGACCCCCCAGGCGCGGGCGGTGCCGTCGTCGGGGGGGATCGCTGCGGCGAGGTGTTCGGCCGCGGTGGCGGCACCGTCCGCGAAGGCCGCGCGGACCGGGGGCGGCTGGCGCGGTGCCTCGCTGACCAGGGCTGCCACGGCGCAGCCTTTTGCACGGCGGGCGATGTGGCCGTCCGACAGGTAGGTGCGGGCGACGGCGGCGGGGTCGCCGGCCGCGGCGGCATCGGCGGCGAATTCGCGGAAGCGCGCGACGGTGGGGGCCAGCGCGGTCTGCACCGCGGCCTGAAGCAGGGCGGCGCGGTCGGGAAAGTGAGCGTAGAAGCCGCCGTGGGTGAGGCCCGCGGCCTTCATCACCGCGCCCACGGTCAGCCCGTCGAACCCGTGGTCGCGCACCAGTTCCGAAGCCGCGGCCACCAGCGCGGCATGGGTGGTGGCGTGGCGGTCAGGAGCGTGGCGGGGCATGGCGTGCGATCCCGGATTGACGGACTGGTTTGAATATGATGAGCATCATATTCCCCTGATCCCGACTGTCCAGCGGTGCCTGCCCGGCGTTCCGCCCCGCGTGGCCCGTGCCGCGGGACGGGTGCGGTCTGCCCTGGACCCATCCGAGAGGACCACCCGTGCCCGAGATCGTGACCCTGTTGTTCCTTCCCCTTGTCGCGGCTCTGGCGGCGCTGCCGTTGCTGCCGCGGTTCGGGGCGCCCCCGGGGACGCTGGACGGGCGGCGCTTCCGGGTGTTCTGGGGGCTGTGGCTGGTCCTCTGGGGCGCGGCGGCGCTGGTGCTGGGGTCGGGGGCGGTCGTGCTGGACCCGCAGCCCCTGCGGATGGCACTGCTGTTCGGGGGGCAGGTGACGCTGGGCGTGGCGCTGTTTGTCGCCGTGCCGGCGCTGCGTGCGGCCATCCGGGCGATCCCGCTCGACCACCTGATCGCGTTCCAGCGCTGTCGCGTGGTCGGTGCCGCGTTCATCCTGGGGGCGGTGATGGGCGTGGTGTCCTGGCCCTTTGCGGTGATCGCGGCGGTGGGCGATGCGAGCGTGGGGGTGGCGGCGTGGCGCGTGGGCCGGCGGGGGGCCGCGGTGACCCGCACTGATGCCGCGCGGATCACCACGCACGGGCTGGCGGATTTCGCGGTGGCCATCGGCACGGCCCTGGTCACCGGGGCCGCGATCGGCTGGCCGTTCAACCTGACGCCGCTGTTCCTGGTGCCGATCGCGACGCTGGCGCATCTGGCGGTGATCGACCGGTTGCGCCGCGCGCCCGATGCGCCGGTGCTGTCGGGCACCCCGGCCTGATGCGCGGGCTCAAGCCGCCCGCGCGGCGCGGATGAGGGCGAGGATCTCGGCCGCGGCCTGGGGGATGTTGGTGCCGGGACCGAAGATGGCCTTCACGCCGCGGTCGCGCAGGAAGTCGTAGTCCTGCTGCGGGATCACGCCGCCGCAGATCACCAGGATCTCGCCCGCGCCGCGGTCGCGCAGCGCCTGCACCAGTTGCGGGGCGAGGGTCTTGTGGCCTGCCGCCTGGCTGGAGATGCCGACGACGTGCACGTCGTTGTCGATGGCGTCCTGCGCGGCCTCGTCGGGGGTCTGGAACAGGGGGCCCACGTCCACGTCGAAGCCGATGTCGGCAAAGGCGGTGGCGATGACCTTGGCGCCGCGGTCGTGGCCGTCCTGGCCCATCTTGACCACCAGCATGCGGGGGCGGCGGCCCTCGGCCTCGGCAAAGGCCTCGACGTCCTTCTGGATCGCGGCGAAGCCCGCGTCGCCGTCGTAGGCGGCGCCATAGACGCCGGACAGGGTCTGCACTTCCGCCCGGTGGCGGCCGAACGCCTTTTCCATCGCCATGCTGATCTCCCCGACTGTTGCGCGGGCGCGGGCGGCGTCCACCGCCAGCGCCAGAAGGTTGCCGTGGCCGGAGGTCGCGGCCTGCTCGAGCGCCGCCAGGGCGCCGTCGCAGGCCGCGGCATCGCGCGTGCCGCGGATGCGGGTCAGCCGTTCGATCTGGGACGCGCGGACGGCGACGTTGTCCACGTCGAGGATGTCGATGGGATCTTCCGCGTCCTTGCGGTAGCGGTTGACGCCGACAATGACCTCCTCGCCGCGGTCGATGGCGGCCTGGCGGCGGGCGGCGGCTTCCTCGATCCGGAGTTTCGGCATGCCCGAGGCCACGGCTTTGGTCATGCCGCCGAGCGCGTCCACCTCCTCGATCAGCGCCCAGGCGGCGCGGGCGAGTTCGTCGGTCAGGGCTTCGACGTAGTAGCTGCCCGCCAGCGGATCGACGACGCGGGTGACGCCCGTCTCGTGCTGCAGGATGAGCTGGGTGTTGCGCGCGATGCGGGCGG
>DBBA01000336.1:0-402 GCA_002291955.1 Rhodobacteraceae bacterium UBA996
CGACATGCCCCGCTTCGAGGAGTGGCCGAATGAAGCAGTCGACCTTCTCGTTGGAGACACCCCCTGCCAGGACTCCTCGGTCGCAGGGCTGCGAGCGGGAATGGCTGGCAGCCGAGGTGCGCTCACCCTCACATATGTCGGCATTGCTCGCCGGTTTCGTCCCCGCTGGGTCCTATGGGAAAATGTCCCCGGCGTTTTCTCGAGCACCGATGGACGGGACTTCGCCCGGTTCCTCGGAGACTTGTCCGGATGCACTGTCGACGTCCCCGAGGGCGGGTGGCAGAACAGCGGGATCGTCTGCGGCGCACCCGGGGCCTACGGCCTCGCCTGGGTGGTGCGTGACGCTCAGTACGTCCGAACACGCGGACGACCCCGGGCTGTCCCCCAGCGGCGACGGCGTGT
>DBBA01000336.1:714-925 GCA_002291955.1 Rhodobacteraceae bacterium UBA996
TTCGTTGTCGGATATCTTGGAGACTGGCGACCTGCCGCAGCGGTACTTCTTGAGCGCGAAAGCCTGCGCGGGGATCCTTCGCCGCGCCGCGCGCCGGGGCAAGGAGCTGCCCCCACCCTTGCGGCTCGCACTCGAGGCGGTGGCGGCCTCGGGACCGACTTTGACGTCGACGGGGGGCTGATCCCGGAGGGTGCGCATACGCTGCAGGCGG
>DBBA01000336.1:1266-1736 GCA_002291955.1 Rhodobacteraceae bacterium UBA996
TGCAGGCGGTCGCCTTCGACGCGCAGGCGGGCGGCGAGACCGGGCTGGCCATCGGCGACGTGGCTGGGACCCTGCATGGCGGCGGTAAGCACGGCGGTCGGGCGGCGGTGGCCTTCGCGCAGAACCAGCGCGACGAGGTGCGGCTGATGGATGTCTCAGCCGCGCTGGGCGCGGAGCCGGGCATGAAGCAGCAGACCTTTGTGGCCGAGGGTCACAACGGCGGGCCGTCCCTCTGGCAGGTGCGTCGCCTGACCCCGCGGGAGTGCGAGCGCCTGCAGGGCTTTCCCGATGGCTACACGGACGTACCCTACCGGCGTCGCAACTGCTCTGCGGATGGCCCCCGCTACAAGGCGCTGGGCAATTCGATGCCGGTCAACGTCATGGCCTACCTCGGGGCCCGCATTCAGATGGTCGAGGACATCATGCGCGAGGACGCAAAATGACGTTCCTAACCCGCAACGACCTGATCG
>DBBA01000336.1:2085-3792 GCA_002291955.1 Rhodobacteraceae bacterium UBA996
GACCTGATCGACCGGGGCTGCCCGGACAGCTGGACCGTCGATTTCTACACCTGCCTACGGTCCCGGGCGCCGTCGATCATCACCAACCCGCCGTATTCCGAGATCAACGCGCGCGGCGGGCAGGGCTCAGAACCCGCGTTCCGCTGGCTAGACAAGGCCGACCATCGGCAGCCCGACATGCTGGAGGGCCTGCAGTGACCGAACCCGTCGCCCCGATCCTCGGCACGGTCAGCCGCGACGGCGACTTGGTGGTAATTCGCCTGCCCAAGGCGCGCGCGCATGAGCTGCGCGTGGCGCTGGCGGCGTGCCCCTGCACCGCCACGAAATCGACCGAGGGGCAGGTGCTGCGTGACGCGCTGGCCCAAGCAATCGGGAAGGCCACGCGATGAGTGGCAGGGGAATGGAGTGGTATAAGCGCGACCCCGTAGACTTCATCAATGGGGTGCAGGGCATGTCGCCGGAACTGATTGGCGCCTATGCGGTGCTAATCGACCTATTCTATTCCCGGGGCGGCGAAGCACGTCGTGATGACCGGCATCTTGCGGGCATTTTGGGGTGCAGCATCCGCTCGGCAAGGTCGCTCACAGACCGCCTGATCGAGATTGGAAAGATCGAAGCCGAGGGCGATTTCATCACCAATTCGCGCGCAAAAAGAGAGGCGAAACGAGCGCGAAACACTGGTGAAGCGCGCGTGAAGTCGCAGCGAAACAGGCGCGAACGCGAAGCCGCAGCGCGTGAAAACAATGACTTGAGCGACAAGAGTATGTCGCTTGAAGCCATCCCAGAGAAGAGAAGAGAAGAGAAGATACAAGAAGGTACTGACGTACCTTCTTGGCCGCGCAAGCGCGGAGCACGACTTCCCGAGAATTGGGTGCTGCCTCTCGAATGGGGGCAGTGGGCCATCACAGAAGGTTGGGCCGAAACCGTCATCCGGTCAGAGGCCGACAAGTTCCGAGACTACTGGATCGGGCGAAGCGGCAAGGACGCCACAAAGGCGGACTGGCAAGCGACATGGCGCAACTGGATGCGCAATTCCAAGGCACCGAAGATTGTGGATGGAGGCGGGTATGAACGAACTGCCAAAAGCGCCGAACGGCTCCGCGCCTTCATTGGCGGAGCGGAATGAACATCGGATCTGGATCAAGGGCCGAGCCGCAACGCTTCTCAGCCATTACTGGCGAGAGGATGATGACCCCGCGTTGCTGGCGGCAATCGGAAAGGATTGGGCTGACGTGCTGGAAGGCATTCCGCAGGAATACATCCAGCGGGCGTGCATCCAGTATCAGCGGGACGAACCTCGCCGGAAGCCGACGCCTGGGGCGTTGTATGAGATTGCCCGAGCGATGATGCCCAAGCCCGCGCCGGTTGAACGACGACGCATGACGGCGGACGAGGTCGCCGATTACCAGGAGCGCATCGGCCGTGTGAACCCCGAGCGCAAGGCGCAGGCAGAAGCTATCCTGCGCTCGGTCGCAATCAAGCTGGGTATCGGCGAATGATCCCCGCCGCCTACCGTGCCGCCGAGCTGATCGACCGCGGTCTCGAGTTCACCAGCGGCGACCTGAGCCGCGCAGCAGACATGCCTAAGAGCCGGGCCAGCGCGCACATCCGCAAGCTGCTGCGTCAGGGCGTGATCCGGCGCGTGGCCGAGGTTCACAAGGTCCGCATCTACCAATCCACGAGGGCGGAATGACCCCCGCTTCCGCA
>DBBA01000092.1 GCA_002291955.1 Rhodobacteraceae bacterium UBA996
CCTTGCGGCCCGATACCCCCAGGCGCTATAGCCGCCGCCGGAGAAACGACACCGACGGAGCACGCCCATGGCCGGCCATTCCAAATGGGCCAACATCCAGCACCGCAAGGGCAAGCAGGACCAGATCCGCGGCAAGATCTTCTCGCGCCTGTCCAAGGAGATCACGGTCGCCGCCAAGATGGGCGACCCTGACCCCGACAAGAACCCGCGCCTGCGCCTGGCGGTCAAGGAAGCCAAGGCGAACTCGATGCCCAAGGACAACATCGAGCGCGCCATCAAGAAGGCCATCGGCGGCGAGGGCGGCGACTACGCCGAGGTCCGCTACGAAGGCTACGCGCCGGGCGGCATCGCGGTCATCGTCGAGACCATGACCGACAACCGCAACCGCACCGCGTCGAACGTGCGCAGCTACTTCACCAAGTACGGCGGAAACCTGGGCGAGACGGGATCGGTCAGCTTCATGTTCGACCGCAAGGGCGAGATCGCCTTTCCGGCCAAGGCAGGCGATGCCGACACGGTGATGCTGGCGGCCATCGACGCCGGGGCCGAGGATGTCGAGTCCGACGACGAGGGGCACTGGGTCTACTGCGCCGACACCGACCTGGCCGAGGTCTCGGCCGCGCTGGAATCGGCCCTGGGCGAGTTCGACAGCGCCAAGCTGGTGTGGCGCCCGCAGACCCGCACCGATCTCGGGCTGGACGAAGCCGCCAAGGTCATGAAGCTGATCGAGGCGCTCGAGAACGACGACGACGTGCAGTCGGTCACCGCGAATTTCGACGTGTCCGACGAGGTGGCGGCGGCGCTGTGATCGTCGCGCGAGGGTGTCCGCATGGGGGCCCGACCCTGTGACCGCCGCGCAACCGTAACGCGCGATCCGGCATGACCATGATCAACCCGGCCTTGTGCATCCTGTGCGGCACAGCTAGCACGTGAGGCGTTTCGGCGCCGAGGCATTGCACATGACGGCCGCTCTAGGCGGGTTCGCCCTTGGACTATCGCTCATCCTCGCCATCGGCGCGCAGAACGCTTTCGTCCTTCGGCAGGGCATCCTGCGGGCGCATGTGCCGCTGGTGGTGCTGACCTGTGCGCTGTCCGACGCCATCCTCATCATCGTGGGCGTCAGCGGGTTCGGTCGTCTGGCCGAGGCCGCGCCGTGGCTGCGCCCTGTCCTGACGGCTGGCGGGGCGCTGTTCCTGTTCGTCTACGGGGCGATGCGGTTCCGCGCGGCCTGGCGCGGAGGCGACGTGCTGACCGTGCGCGGTCCCGGCGCCGGGTCGGCGCGGGCGGCGATCGCCACCTGCCTTGCGCTGACCTGGCTCAATCCGCATGTCTATCTCGATACCGTGGTCCTGATCGGGGCCGCGGCGCAGCGCTGGCCCGAGCAGCATTTCGCCTTCGGTGCGGGGGCCGTGGCGGCGTCGTTCGTCTGGTTCACGGCTCTTGGCTACGGCGCGCGGGTGCTTGCACCGGTGCTGGCGCGGCCCGGCGCCTGGCGCGTGCTGGAAGCAGGGATCGGCACGCTGATGTGGGTGCTGGCGGCGGGGCTTCTCTGGTCGCTCTAGGCCCTTGCGGGCGCCACGGCGATCCTGTCTGGTCCGCGACATGACTGCCCCTTCCCCCCGACCGCTGGCCGGTTTTGCCTGGATGCTGGCCTCGGGCCTGTGCTTTGTCGGGGTCAACATCGGGGTCAAGTGGGTGGGCGACGGCCTGCCGCCGCAGCAGTCGGCCTTCCTGCGGTTCGCCCTTGGCCTTGTCTATGTGCTGCCGGTGGCGGGGCTTCTGGTCCGCGACCTGCCCCGCGGGCGCGACCTGCGGCTCTATGCGATCCGGGGGGCGGTGCACACGGTGGGCGTGCTGCTATGGTTCTACGGGATCACGCGGATCAAGCTGGCCGAGGTATCGGCGCTTCTCTACCTCACCCCCATCTTTGTCACCATGGGTGCCGCGCTGTTCCTGGGCGAGCGGCTGAAGGCGCGGCGGCTGCTGGCCATCGCGGCCGGCATCCTGGGGGCGCTGATGATCCTGCGGCCGGGGGTGCGCGAGCTTGACCCCGGGCATCTGGCGGTGCTGGGCACGGCGGTGTTCTTCGGCGCGTCCTATCTGATCGCCAAGGGGCTGACCGGGCGGCACGGACCCGGCGTGATCGTGGCCATGCTGTCGATCACGGTGACGGTCGGGCTGATCCCCTTTGCCGCCGCGGTCTGGGTCACGCCCACCTGGGACCAGCTGGCGATCATGTTCGCCGTCGCCTCGTTCGCCACGGGGGGGCACTATGCGATGACCCGGGCGTTCCAGGCGGCACCCGTGTCGGTCACCCAGCCCGCGGCGTTCCTGCAGCTGGTCTGGGCGACCCTGTTCGGCTGGGTCCTGTTCATGGAGCCCCCCGATGCCTTTGTCATCGCGGGCGGGGCGGTGATCGTGGCGGCCGTCAGCTTCATCGCCTGGCGCGAGGCGGTGGCCCACCGGCGGGCCGCCACGCCGGCGTCGGACCAGGCCGCGGGGCCCTGAGGGGCGGTTTGTGCACATGTGCACAAACTGTCAAGCCATTGATATTGATCTATATATGTTGTGCACGTTCAGGTTTCGTCAACGGGTGCTGACGAAACCTTGCGGCGGCGGGCGTTGCCCCGGAGGCCCTTGGCATGGCATGGGACATGATCTGGATCATTCCCCGCCGCGTGTCCGGCCCCCAAGGATCGGACCGACGCGACGGGAGCGTTGGGGGACGTGCCGATGGGACTGACCGGGTTCGTGCTGGCCGTGCTGGCGCTGCTGCTGGCGCCGGGGCCGACCAACACGCTGATGGGCGTGGCCGGCGCGCAGCGGGGGATCCGCCATGTGGCCCGCCTGCTGCCCGCGGAACTGGCGGGATATCTGACGGCGATCCTGCCGCTGGCCTTTGTCGGCGCCGAGGTGGTGGCGCGCGCCCCCGCACTCGGCACCGCTCTGAAGCTGGTGGCAGCGGTCTGGATCCTGATCCTGGCGCTGCGGCTGTGGCGCGCGGGCGCGGCGGGCGGCACGGTCGGAACGGTCGGGCACCGGCGCATCTACGTCACCACGGCGCTGAACCCCAAGGCGCTGGTCTTCGCGCTGGTGCTGCTGCCCGCGCCGCAGGACCCGGACTTTACCCTTCGGCTGGCACTCTTCTGCGCGATGGTTGCGGGGGTGGCGCTTCTGTGGGGGTGGCTGGGCGTGCTGACGCAGGTCGGGCGCGGCGGACCGGCCCGGCTGACGGGGGTGCAGCGGCTGGCGTCGGTCTGGCTGGCCTGTGTCGCGCTGTCGCTGGTGGCGGGGGTGGCCGGGGTCACGGGGTGACCACGCGCCCGGCGCCGGACCCGCCTTGCCTGTCTTGCCGGACCGGGCAGCGTCCGATACGCCCATCGGGCCGACAGCATCTTGCGAGGTCCGCCGTGGACGGTCCGGAATTTGCCGCAGCCTGGGCCGAGGGGTGGAACAGCCACGACCTGGACGCCATCCTGCGCCACTACCGCGACGACATTGTCTTTCGGTCGACGAAGGCTCTTGCGCTGGTCGGACAGGGCGAGATCGC
>DBBA01000055.1:0-1131 GCA_002291955.1 Rhodobacteraceae bacterium UBA996
GCGACCAGGCCCAGAAGCACGACGGTCCCGGTCAGGGCGCGGCCCCGGGGGGCGCTGCCGCCGGGGTCGGGGCGCTGGTGGCGCCCGGCGCGCGCCTCGATCCCGGCGGCTGCCAACATCAGGGCCGCGACGGGGATCAGCAGCATCTCGGGCGTGGCGCCGGTGTCGCGCAGGAGGCCGGTGGCGGCCGAGGCACAGAGCATGACGAAGGGAAACAGCGCATGGACGCGGTTGAACAGGCGCAGGCGCAGGTCGCTCTCGATCCGGGCGACGCGCATGTTGAGCGAGATGTCGAGCGCGCCCGAGGCCGCGCCGGTGATGGCCAGGCCCGCGACCAGGGCCGGGGCGCCCTGGGCCAGGGCCACGGTGGTGACGCCGAGGGCGAAGAGGCCGAGGCAGGCGGGGATCGCCACCGCCTGCACCCGGTGCAGGATGCGGCCGAGCGCCTGCATGGCGACGATGCCCCCCGCGGCCTGCGCGGTCAGGGCCAGGCCGAAATCGGCCGGCGACAGGCCCGAGCGCAGTTGCAGCGCGGGAAGGGTGGCCACGAAGCTGCCCCACCACAGGCCCGCGGCGGCAAAGCAGGCGACGATCGCGGCCAGTTGCAGGCGCGCGGGCGCCGCAGGGGCGGGAAGGGGGGGCGCGGACATGCGCGCCTCTTGGCCTGCGGGGGCGGTCGCGGCAAGGGCCCGGGCTGCTGTGCGGTGCCGGGTGACCCCGGGCGATTCGGTCGCGCGGGGAACCGGTTCGCGCGTTGACGGAATGGTGATGGTGCCGTGCCACCATGGCGCGACCAGCCGCGGAGAACCGCCCATCATGTCCGAGTTATCCACCGCTCGACCGCCGATCCGGGCCGGGCGTCCCGTGCATCCGCCAGCCCCGCGGGATACTGTCAGGTCGTTCGCGTACGGCCGGGGGGCGTGTCGGTGAGGGTGTCGGAAGACCGGGTGTTCGACCTGATGGTCGAGATGGTGGATTTCGCGGGCGCGCACGGGCTGGCGCGCACCGCGCAGGCGCTGGAGGGGGCGCTGGACGCCTTCCTGCAGGACAAGGGACTGGTCCCGCTGGCGCTGCCCGTACCGCGGGAAGGGGCTGTGCGCCAGGGGGGCCCCGTGTCGGATGCCCTGCCCG
>DBBA01000055.1:1486-3582 GCA_002291955.1 Rhodobacteraceae bacterium UBA996
TGCCCTGCCCGTGTCGGATGCCTTGCCCGTGCCGGATGTTGTGCCCTTGGCGATCCCTTCGGCGGCGTTTCGGACGGCCCCGGACGCGGTTACGCCGCAGACCGATGCGCCCGCGAGCGGCGCCGCGGACGCCGCTGATGCTGCCCGGAAGGCCGCCATTGCGGCCGCGAGCCTGGCCCCCGATCCGGTGCTGGCCGAGGCCGCGTTCCGCTCGCGCCGCCCGGTGACCCAGCCGCGCCGCCTGCACCTGATGCCGTCGCAGCGCGTGACCGTCTGAGGGCGGGTCAGTCGTCCAGTTCGACGGTCGCCCAGGTCTCGAAGCAGGCGCCGTTCGCCAGTGCCATGACGCCGATGGTGGCGCGGCCGCCCAGGCCCCGGTCGGGGCCGAACACCTGCACCAGAAGGTCCGACAGGCCCGACGACACCTTGTGCACGTCGGTGTAGTCGGGCGTGCAGACGACGAAGTTCAGCGTGCGGACGACGGATCTCACCCGGTCGAGGGACCCCACCGCCTGCCGGATGCCGCCCAGCAGGTTCTCGCCCGTGGCGCGGGCGGCGGCGTAGCCCTGGTCGGTGGTGACGGTGTCGCCCAGCCGTCCGGGGTGGATCAGCACATCGCCGCGCTGGGGGACGTGGCCGGACAGGAACAGAAGGCGTCCCGCCCGGTGGAACGGCTTCATGGTGCCGTAGTCGGCGCCGTAGTAGCCGGTCGCGGCGAAATCGGGGATGTCGAGGCCCAGGCGCAGGGCGGTGGCTTCGGGGCTGTCGGTCATGGTGTCGCTGCTGCCGGGTCAGAAATGGAACGGGTCCACGGTCCGGCGGCGGCCGAGCGTCAGCGCGTCGGCCACATGGACCATCGGCGACAGGTCCACGTCGGATTGCCCGGCGGCGACCAGCACGGCCATCCGGGCATAGAGCGCGGGGTATTCGCCCATGATGTCGTCGCGGCCCTTCGCGGGCTGGCCGTCCAGTTCCAGCCGGTTGCCCCCCATGCGCAGCGCGACAGGTCCCTCGGCGGTGTCGATGTCGATGTCCCAGGTCTGCGGCCCTTCCTGGCGCCAGTCGAAGTCGGCGGTCACGCCGTGGCTGAAGGTCAGCTGCGCGGCGATGGGGGTGGCGCGGTTCTCGGGGTAGTCGAGCGTGGCGGCGGTCAGGTGCACGGGGAAGGGCAGGATTTCCGTCAGGATCGACAGGGCGTTGATGCCGGGATCGAACACGCCCATGCCGCCGGGTTCCCACACCCAGTCCTGCCCGGGATGCCAGCGGCGCACGTCCTCGCGCCAGGTGATGTGGACGGTGCGGATCGTGCGGGAGGCCAGCACGGCACGGGCGTCGGCGACCGCGCCCGCCATGCGGCTGTGCCAGGTGGCGAACAGGGTCAGCCCCCGGTCGCGGGCGAGGCGTTCCAGCGCATGCACCTCGGCGAGCGTCGCGCCGGGGGGCTTTTCCAGCATGACGTGGCGGCCCGCGCGCAGGGCGGCCTCGGCGAGTGCCAGGCGCGGGACGGGCGGCAGGCAGAGCGAGACGGCGGGCACGTCGGGATGCGCGTCCAGGAACGTGTGGATGTCGGTGAAGGCGGGGATGCCGGGCACGGTGCCCGAGCGGCTGATCGTGGCGGCAAGCTGCCAGTCGGGGCTGGCGGCGAGGGCGGGCACGTGCTGGTCCTGGGCGATCTTGCCGATGCCGGCGAGGGCGATCTTCATGGCGTGGTCCTTGCGGTCGGTGGCAACGGTGCGGGGGCGGTTCTGCGGGACCCTGTCGCGCGTTGCTTACCCGCAGGCGCGCGGCGGCGCCACCGCGTGATGGACCCGTCAGGGCCAGTCGAACAGCGCGGCGGGGGGCGGGGTCTGCGGTCCCGGCGGGTTGCTGCCCGCCGCGGCACGGGTGCGGCGCCAGCGGCCCGGCGGAAGACCCGCGGTGCGCTGGAAAAAGCGGTTGAACTGCGCGGCGGACGCAAAGCCCATCCGGGCGGCGATGCGGTCGAGGGGTGCGTCGGTGTCGGTCAGCAGGCGCCGCGCCTCGGCCAGGGTCCAGGCGGTGACGATGGCGTGGGGCGTCAGGCCGCGGGTGCGGCGGCAGATGTCGGTCAGCCGGTC
>DBBA01000241.1:0-5003 GCA_002291955.1 Rhodobacteraceae bacterium UBA996
CTATGACAACCATTCATACTGCGCGAAACCGGTTGATAATGGAGCAGTAATTGATGATTCATTAAGTCGTATCCAAATTGGCGAAGCAAATGGCGCGGACGACCAAACGCACGAGAGCGACTGAGGCTCAGAGAACGGCAGGAGAGGCCGCGATCGCCAGACTGGAGATGGCGATCAAGTACCTTGTGACAGAGTACACAGTCGAGTTCCTGGCCGAAAAGGTTCGACAGGACGAATACTACGTCCCCCCTTATCAACGGGAGTTGGTCTGGCCCGACGACAAGCAGTCGCGGTTCATTGAGTCTTTGCTGATGGGTCTCCCGATCCCTTTCCTCTTCCTCTGGCAGGCGGACGACGGCCGACTGGAGATAGTGGACGGATCGCAGCGACTTCGGACGATGGTCCGGTTCCTTGATGGCGACCTCAAACTGCAGAAGCTGCAACAGCTCCCGGAGCTGAACGGCTTCTACGTGGACGACCTCGAGCGCAGCAGGCAGCGGAAGATCTCGGCACGCTCGATCCGCGGGATCGTCCTCGACAACCTCGTAGACGAGGCAACGCGGACCGAGATGTTCAACCGCATCAACACGGGCGGCACCCACCTGAACGAGGCCGAGATTCGCCGTGGCTCACTGCCCGGTCCCTTCATGGAGCTCGTTGTCCAGTGTTCAACGGACGAGCGCTTCGTGGCGGCGACCCCGATCGGCGCGAAGCAAGTCAGCGAGAGGGAGCGGGAGGAGCTCGTCGTCCGGTTCTTCACCTACCTCGAGAAGTTTACGCTGGCGGACGGCGCGATGGACCTTCCCGGATGGCGGGATCGCCCACGCGACTACATATGGGCCTTCGTCCGCGAGGCTAACGAGCGCGCCACGAATGACCCCCTCTACCTGCCTCGTCTGAGGGCCGAGTTCGACGCCATGCTGGCGGAGGTCGAGCGGCTGTTTCCGAACGGCTTCAGGAAGACCGCGACGGGCAAGCAGATACCCCGCGTGCGCTTTGAGGCGATTGCGGTCGGCACCGCGCTAGCCCTGCGTGACTTCGGCCAGCTTTCAGCGACGCGGGACGATGTCGCGGCGTGGGCCGACGACGTCGACTTCGCCGAGGTCACAACCTCCGACGCGGCCAACGTCAAGTCCAAGCTGCTAGCTAGGGTTCGCTTCGTGTATGCGAGGCTCACGCCTTGAGCGAGTTCGGCGAGATACTCCGCGAACGCATTGTCGAGATCGAGACCCACCTCAGGTTCATCTCGGGCCTGGAGGCCTCTGCGGTGGGTCGGGGGTCGGGAGTCCGCACCGCGCCGGTCGACTCCGAACCGGTCAACATCCTCAAGAGCGGGTTCCTCGTTCACCTCTACAACGTGGTCGAGGCGGTCATGGAGAAGGTGCTGGAAGAGGTGCCGATCGCGGCCAAGGTCCACGCGCCCAGGGATTGGTGCGACGGCCTCATCCGCGAGTGGGCCCTCGGACGGGTCAATCTCTCGCGCGACCTGTCCGTCCACGACGCGGAGACGCGCTTCGTCGGTCTGGTCCAGGAGGCAATCGAACGCACGGCCATGACCAAGTTGAGCATCAGGCGCCGGTCGGGCAACTGGTCGCACGAGGAGGTGGTTCAGCTCGCAACCTCACTGTCCTGCCCGCTGAGTGTGGCCGACCCGGTCCGGGTCGCGGCTTGCGAGAGCGTCTTCGAGGACGGGATGGCGCCGATGAAGTACCTCAGGCACAAGCGCAACCGCCTCGCGCACGGCAACGAGTCCTTCCTGTCGGGGGCTCAACACCTGCCGGCGACCCGACTTGCGGAGTTGCGCGACCCCGTGGTCGCCTATATGCTGCAAGTAGTTGCGTCCTTCGATCAATACATTGTGGCGAAGGGCTTCCTCCACCCGAAGGCCCCATGAGTAGCACCGACAAGACCATTGTAGCAGTCGACCTCTTCTGCGGGGCGGGCGGCCTGACGCACGGGCTCGAACTTGCCGGAATCGACGTCCGCCTTGGGGTCGACGTTGACCCGAGCTGCGAGCATCCCTTCTCCGCAAACAACAAAGCATCGTTCCTCCTTGCCGACGTCGACTGCCTCGACGCTTCCACGATCGCAGGCACCCTGCAGGGCGGGCGCGTCACTCTCCTCGCGGGCTGCGCACCTTGCCAGCCCTTCTCTACCTACTCGCGCTCCGCCGCCCGGCAGGGCGAAGGCAAGCGCAAGGGTCGGGGGAGCCGTGAGGACTGGAGGCTGGTGCGAAGGTTCGGAGACTTGGTCAAGGCCCTACAGCCGGACCTCGTCACAATGGAGAACGTGCCCCCTTTGCTCGACCAACCTGTGTTTGCCGAATTCCTGCGCTGTCTCGACGGGTATAGCGTCGGCCACCGGATCGTGGACGTCCGCGACGTCGGTCTGCCGCAGACCCGCAAGCGCCTCGTGCTGGTCGCGTCGAGGCTGGGTCCGATCGAGCTCCCGGCGCCCGACGCCGGGAGGACTACGACGGTGCGCCAAACGATCGGCTCCCTACGCCCCGTCGCGGCGGGAGAGGCGGACCCCTCGGACCCACTTCACGTGGCGAGCAGGCTAAGCGCGACCAATCTCCAACGGATCCGCGCCTCAAAGCCGGGCGGCACGTGGCGGGATTGGCCGGACGAACTCCGGGCCAAGTGCCACCGGCGCTCGACCGGCGCCACCTACCCCGCCGTCTACGGTAGGATGGAGTGGGACCAACCCGGCCCGACGATCACGACCCAGTGCTTTGGGTACGGGAACGGTCGCTTCGGACACCCCGAGCAGGACAGGGCCATAACGCTGCGCGAGGCGGCGATGCTGCAGGGCTTCCCGGCCGACTACTCATTCCTCGCAGCAGAGGACCGACCGAGCTTTGCTCGGATCGGGCGGCTCATTGGCAACGCCGTACCGGTGCCGTTGGGCGAGTACGTCGGCAGGACCTTAAGGAACCACGTCGACGCCTATTTGGACGGGGAAGCTGTCGGCAAGGTCGCTTGACCGTCGCGAGCGAGCAGCCAGTCTCGATACGGTTGACATCTTCGACAGTGCGACGCGGAGCCTGAATGTCTGCTCCGGCGTGACGTGACCGACTGGTTCGCGCGCATTCCGACCGTCCGCTTCACGCCCACTGCGTCGCCACGAACAACTGCTGTCCGCAGAGGCTTAGCACCACTTGGATCGGTTGCCGTACTGGGCGAAACCTGAAGTTTCGCGGGGTGGACGACCGTCTAGCGTCCCGGATAAGCAACGCAAATGGTACGCAAACCTGCCCTTTCGCCGGAATCACTGGAGGCCCTCGGCGCGTATCGTCTCGCGGCGCTCATCGCTGAGGAGGCCTCCGGCAACGCCGCTTTCAAGCGCCGGGTGATGGCGGCGCTGGCGGGGCAGTCCGGGGCGGGGGCGGTGGCGAAGCTGATCGATCGGCGGCTTGCAGGGCTGGCGCGGGCGCGGGCGTTCGTGGACTGGGACAGGGAGCGGGCGTTTCGGGACGATCTGGCGGCGCTGGTCGCGAGCATTGCCACCGAACTTGCCGCCGCCGATCCCGCCATGGCCGCTGCCCGCCTGCTGCGCTTCATCGCGACCCATGAGGCGGTGTTCGAGCGGATTGACGACTCCAGCGGCCGCATCCAGGGTGTCTATGGCGATGCCATCGACGCGCTGGGTCCGGTCGCGGCGCGGATGTCGGCTGCCGAGACGAGCGGCCTGACCGCGCAAATCATGGCCGCGCTGTGGGAGAGCGAGCATGGCTATCTGCCGAAGGTGGCCGACCAGGTGATCCCGCATCTGCCACCCGCCGCGCGCGCCGAGTGGGATGCCGACCTAGCTGCGCGCATTGACGAGCGGCAAGAGGCCGAGGCCGCGAAACGGGCCTCGGGCCGCTGGTTCTATTCGATGACGGATCAGTGGCGCCGGATGCGGCAGGCGCTGGCGCGGGCCGGGGGCGACCTTGATCAGGTCATCGCGCTGGAGCGCGAGAAGCCCGAGCAGTCGCGCGACAGCCTCGGGATTGCTTCGCAGTTGATGGCCGCAGGGCGCGCCGCCGAGGCGCTGGACTGGGTGCGCGCTGGCGGCGCGCGGCGCCACAGCGTGCTGATGGGGCTCGATGGCGAGGACGAGACCGATGCCAGCCCTGCTGTGCAGCAGGCGCCGCTTGAGGCCGAGATCCTGACCGCACTGGGGCAGGTCGACGCCGCGCAGGCCCTGCGTTGACAGCGGTTCGGCGAGACGCTGGCACCCGCGCTGCTGCGCGCCCATCTCAAGGCGCTGCCTGATTTCGACGACATAGAGGCCGAGGAAGCCGCCTTTGCGCTGGCGCTCGACCATGCCGATCCGATGGCGGCGCTGCGCTTCTTCCTCGCCTGGCCGCGCGACGATCTGGCCGCGCGGGTCGTCGTCCGGCATCACGAGGCGTGGTCGGGGTCTGACTGGCACATCCTGCCGCCCATCGCTGACCGGCTGCAGCACGAAAGCCCGCTGGCCGCAACGATCCTCTACCGGGCGCTGCTGGACGACATCCTCGCGCGGGCCCGGTCGAAGGCCTATGGCCACGCGGCAAAGTACCTCGCGGCCCTTGATTGGCTCGCGGCCGACAGTGACACCGCCGGTGATTGGCCCGCCGATCTGTCCAGCCATGCGCAGTACCGCGAGGGTCTGCGCGCAAAGCACGGGCGCAAATCCGGGTTCTGGGCACTCGTGGAGGGCCGGGTTACGCGCGACGAGCCGGCGCCGCGCAGTGGCCGCAGACCAAGCTGGACGGCAAGTTGAGTGCGCTTCCGGGGCTACGGTTCTGCAGGATCACGGTATTCGAGCAGCAGTGCCGGCTCGACATCGAGCACCAGCGACAGGTGCCAGAGCGTGTGGATCGTGACATTCTGCCTGGCGCGTCCATGGAACTGATATGCGCGCGGTCGATGTCCAGCTTGGCGGCCAGCGCCGCCTGGCTCAGACCGGCGCGCTGTCTGTAATGCTTGAGATTTCGGCCAAAAACCGCGCGGATATCCATCCGCCAGTAAAGA
>DBBA01000241.1:5403-6067 GCA_002291955.1 Rhodobacteraceae bacterium UBA996
GGTGCCCAACGAGCGGCGCGCTTGCAATCCGGGGGCGTCCCGGAGGATGGTAGAGATGCGTCCGGACGGGCGCCAAGAGGAACCATGTCGGCAAGCAGGACCATACCCACTGCCGCAGTCGTGCCCTGGGACGATGCCCTGACCGACTACGACCGTGCGCATTTCGTGCTCTACATGCGGCTCATCGATGCAAAGGACAGCGGGGCGACGCTGGCCGAGATGGCGCATGTCCTGTTCGAGATCGACGCCGAGGCCGAACCCGAGCGCGCCCGCCTCGCCGTCGAAAGTCACCTCGCGCGTGCGCGCTGGATGACCGAGGTTGGCTACCGCCTGCTGCTGCAGGAACGGGACGGATAGGCGGAGAATGCGCCTCGCGAGGGTGCTTTCGGCAGATTCACGCTCAGGTTGAGATTTCGCGGCGGTGCAGCGATGGTCGCACCTGCGCCCGCGCGCTACTTTCGTTCCAGTTCCGATCAACGTGCTGCGGAGCTTCGCCATGACGCGGGATTGGCAAGACCGGCATGCCTATGACGATTTCGACGAGTTCGATGTGTCGGGCCTCGCCTGGGAATGCTTGCGCCGCAACACCCGTTACCGCAAGGAGTACCCCCTGATGGACAGGGGGCATCTCTCCCCGTCCAGCTGGGGCCTGCGATTTCCCGGT
>DBBA01000240.1 GCA_002291955.1 Rhodobacteraceae bacterium UBA996
CGCTGCCGCCGCGGCCACGCAAGGCGCCGCCGCAGCCGTGCAGGGGGCCGCGTCCGACGCCGCCGCGGCCGTGGCCGATGCCGTGACCGGTGCGGCCGCCGACGCGCAGGCCTTCGCGGCCGAGACGTTCAACTACGACGCCGTGGTCGCCGCCATCGACGGGTCCACGCTGGCCGACGACACCA
Organism: Rhodobacteraceae bacterium UBA996; assembly: GCA_002291955.1. GTDB lineage: Bacteria > Pseudomonadota > Alphaproteobacteria > Rhodobacterales > Rhodobacteraceae > UBA996. Next base: position 186 of record DBBA01000240.1, read on the forward strand.
AGACCACGCTCAAGTCGGCTCTGGATGCCGCGCGCAACTCGCCCGTGCTGCTGGAAGCCGCCCTGGTGCAGGTGCGGGCGGCGCTGGGCCTGTAAGGCCGCACGCGCCCCCCGTGGGCGGCGGCTCAGATGCCGTCGCCCACGAACGCCTTCTCGACCACGTATTCCCGCGGGTCGGAATTGGCGCCCTCGGTCAGGCCCCAGCCATCCAGGATCGCCTTGACGTCGATGTTGAAGGCGAGCGACCCGCAGACCATGGCGCGGTCAGTGGCCGGGTCCATCGGGCCGGGGATGCCGAGGTCGGCGAACACCTTGCCCGAGGCCAGGTTGTCGGTCACGCGGCCCATGCGGGGCGAGGGTTCGCGCGTGGTGGTGGCGTAGTACATCAGCTTGCCCGCCACCATGTCACCGATCAGCGGGTCATGGGCCAGGCTGTCCACCAGCCGCCGCCCGTATTCCAGTTCCGCCACCTCGCGGCAGGTGTGCATCAGGATGACCTGATCGAACTTCTCGTAGGTCTCGGGGTCGCGCACCAGGCTTGCGAAGGGGGCAAGGCCGGTGCCGGTGGACAGGAACCACAGCCTGCGCCCCGGCAGAAGCGCGTCGATCACCAGCGTGCCCACGGGTTTCGGGCGCAGGATGATCTGGTCGCCGGGCTGGATGTGCTGCAGGTGGCTGGTCAGCGGACCGTCGGGCACCTTGATCGAGTAGAACTCCAGCTCCTCGTCCCAGGACGGGGACGCGATGGAATAGGCGCGCAGGATCGGGCGGCCGTCGTCGCCCGGCAGGCCGATCATCACGAACTCGCCCGACCGGAACCGCAGGGTCTGCGGGCGCGTCACGCGGAAGCTGAACAGCCGGTCGGTCCAGTGGGTGACGGCGGTGACGGTCTGCGCGTCGGGCATGGCCTTGTGGGCTGGTTGGGTCGCGGGGGCGTTCATGGGGCGAAGCTCGGTCATGGAAGTGTCAAGCGGGCCTGACAGCCCGCCCTCCGTGTAGCGGCGGTGGGGGGCGCGGGAAAGGGGCCGGTCAGCCCCGAAGCCGCGACTGATAGTCATGGGCGCGCCAGTCGGCGCGGGCCTGCCACTGGGGTTCGGGCTGGCGGGCGGCGAGCGTGGCGGTGATTTCCACCGCGTCGAAGCCCGACCGCCGCGCCATCACATACTGGTCGGCCAGCACGTGCCCGGATGCGCGCAACACACCCGTGTAGCCCATCGCCCGCAGGCGGCGCGCATGGGTGAAGCCGCGCCCGTCGTTGAACGCCGGGAAGCGCACGCGGATCAGGCGCAGGCGGGGCAGGTGCGCGGCCAGCGCCGCGGTATCGTCCGACGGCCCGATCTCGACCGCCGTCGCGTCGGCGGTCAGGTCGGCCAGCGGCACCGCCGCCGCGCCATCCCCGGGCTGAAAGCCTGCGTCGGTGACAAGGACCGTGTCGCTCATGCCGCACTCTCCTGCGGCAGGGGGCCGCGCACCATCTTGCCGTTCACGAAATGGATGCCGCATTCCACCTTGGCCTGACCGCGCCAGCGGCCGGCGCGTTCGTCCTCTCCGGCGGCGACGGGCGACGTGCAGGGCGCGCAGCCGATGGACGGATAGCCGCGCGCGACCAGCGGGTGCCGGGGCAGGCGGTTCTCGTCCATGTAGTCGCGCAGGTCGTCGCGCGTCCAGTGGGCCAGCGGGTTGACCTTGATCCGGCCGGTGGCGTCCTCGACCTCGAAGAAATCCAGCGCCGCGCGGGTCGTGCCCTGATAGCGCTTGCGCCCCGTGATCCAGGCGTCAAAACCCGCCAGCGCGGCCTCCAGCGGCTGCGTCTTGCGCAGGTCGCAGCAGGCGTCGGTGTCGCGGGTGTGCAAGGTTCCATCGGGGTCGGCCTCTGCGACATCCGGCCGGATGATCCGCACGTCGGTCAGGCCCAGCCGTTCCGACACGTCCAGCTGATAGGCCAGCGTCTCGGCAAACAGCATCCCCGTTTCCAGGAACAGCACCGGCGTATCCCGCCGGGTGATCGCCGCCATGTGCAAGAGCACCACCGATTCCGCCCCGAACGACGACACCAGCGCAACCTCGCCCACCTCGGCATCCCGCAGGGCATGGGCCACGACCTCGGTCGCCGCGTGGTGGCGGTAGCGGTCGTTCAGCCCCGCCACCCGGGCGGCGAGACCCTCGGCATCACGCGGCATCGGCCTGCTCCGTTCCGTCGTAGAGCGCCGCCTTGAACGGCCCCATGCCGACCCGGCGATAGGCGTCCAGGAACGTCTCGTCGGCCGACGCGCGCAGGTCCAGGTAGGCGCGCACGATCCGGTCCACCGCCGGCACGATCTCGCCATAGGCAAAGCCGGGGCCGGTACGCTCGCCGATGGCGGCGTCCTCGGTCCCGTCGCCGCCCAGCGTCAGCTGGTAGGTCTCGACCCCCGCGCGATCGAGGCCCAGGATCCCGATATGCCCCACATGGTGATGCCCGCAGGCGTTGATGCAGCCCGAGATCTTCACCTTCAGCGGGCCGATGTCATGCTCCAGGTCCAGCGCGCGGAAGTGCAGCGCGATATCCTGCGCGACCGGGATCGACCGGGCCGTGGCCAGCGCGCAATAGTCCATGCCGGGGCAGGCGATGATGTCCGAGATCAGCCCAGCGTTGGCCGTTGCCAGCCCCGCCGCGCGCAGGGCTGTCCAGACCGCCGACAGGTCGGCCTTGTGGACATGCGGCAGGATCACGTTCTGCTCGTGGCTGATGCGCAACTCGCCGTGGCCATAGCGTTCGGCAAGGTCCGCCATCACCCGCATCTGCGCCGACGTCGCGTCGCCCGGCGTCTCGCCATGTGCCTTCAGGCTGATGGTGACGATGGCATGGCCCGCATCGCGGTGCGCGGCCAGGTTCGTGTCGGCCCAGGCGCGGAAGGACGGGTTCCTCGCGCGCTCGTCCTCGAACGGGTCGGTGGCGCGGTCCGCGAATACCGGCGGCGCAAAGGATTGCCGGATTCGTGCAAGGATTGCCTGGTCGGCCCCGGTCCAGGTGCCCCGGATCCGTTCGAATTCGGATTCCACCTGATCGCGGATCGCGTCGATCCCCTGCTCGTGCACGGTGATCTTGATGCGCGCCTTGTACTTGTTGTCGCGGCGGCCCTGCAGGTTGTAGGTGGCCAGGATCGCCTCGACATACGGCAACAGGTCCGCTTCCGGCAGGAAGTCGCGGATGACACGGCCCAGCATCGGGGTGCGGCCAAGACCCCCACCCACCAGCACCTCGAACCCCGCCTCGCCTGCGTCGTTGAGCACCATCCGCAGCCCGATGTCATGGGCGCGGGTCACGGCGCGGTCGTTAGGCGACCCGGTGATCGCGATCTTGAACTTGCGCGGCAGGAACTGGAATTCCGGGTGGTCGGTGGACCACTGGCGCAACAACTCGGCATAAGGCCGGGGATCGGCGATCTCGTCCGCCGCAGCGCCTGCGAAATGGTCCGCCGTCACGTTGCGCACGCAGTTGCCCGACGTCTGGATCGCATGCATCCCCACATCCGCCAGCGCCGACAGGATGTCGGGCACGTCCGCCAGCACCGGCCAGTTGTACTGGATGTTCTGCCGGGTGGTGAAGTGGCCATACCCCTTGTCCCAGCGGTCGGCGATATACGCGAGTTGCCGCATCTGCGACGGGTTCAGCGTGCCATAGGGGATCGCCACCCGCAGCATGTAGGCGTGCAGTTGCAGGTACAGCCCGTTCATCAGGCGCAGCGGGCGGAACTCGTCCTCGGTCAGGGACCCGTCGATCCGCCGCGCGACCTGGCCGCGGAACTGCTCCACGCGGGCGCGGACAAAGGCCTCGTCGAAGTCGTCATACTGGTACATGGGGTTCCTCCGGGCTCAGGCCCGCTCGACCTGCTTGCCGTGGGGATAGTTGGACGGACCGCGGGTGCGGAACACCTCGCGGAAGTGGACGGGTTCGGG
>DBBA01000354.1 GCA_002291955.1 Rhodobacteraceae bacterium UBA996
GTGCCCACGCATTTCATCAAGCGCATCAACATGCGCGAGCAGCTGATCCGGCAGGTCGAGATGATCCCGCTGGAGGTCGTCGTGCGCAACGTGGCGGCCGGGTCCCTGTCGAAGCGGCTGGGCATGCCCGAGGGGCAGGCGCTGCCCCGTCCGATCATCGAGTGGTACTACAAGGACGACAAGCTGGGCGACCCGATGGTGGCCGAGGAGCATATCCTGGCCTTCGGCTGGGCCGGGCAGCAGGACCTGGACGACATGGTGGCGCTGGCCCTGCGGGTGAACGACTTCCTGTCGGGCGTGATGATGGCCGTCGGCATCAAGCTGGTGGATTTCAAGATCGAGATCGGCCGCATCTGGGACGGCGATTTCATGCGCCTGGTGGTGGCCGACGAGATCAGCCCGGATTCGTGCCGGTTGTGGGACATCGAGACGGGCCGCAAGCTCGACAAGGACGTGTTCCGCCGCGATCTGGGCGATCTGGGCGAGGCCTATACCGAGGTCGCGCGGCGTCTGGGCGTGCTGCCGTCGAACGTGACGCACACGACGAAGCCCACGCTGATCAATTAGCTGCACCGGGGCGCGGGCGGACCCCAGGGGGGCGGGCAGGTGATCGCCTTTCGGCCGCGTCGGAAGAGAAGGGACCGGGTGTGAAGGCTGTCGTGACGGTGATGCTGAAGGCGGGCGTGCTGGATCCCCAGGGCGAGGCGGTGCGCCATGCGCTGGGGGGCCTGGGGTTTCAGGGCGTGCAGGCCGTGCGGCAGGGCAAGGTGATCGAGCTGGACCTGGTCCACAGCGACCGCGCGGCCGCCGAGGCGGACGTGCGCGCGATGTGCGAGAAGCTGCTGGCCAACACGGTGATCGAGAGCTACCGGGTCGAGATCGCCTGAGGGGCGGCGCGCGAGTGGGTCGGGGTCCCGGGTCAGGCCCGGGACGCCGTGGTGCGCCGCCGGGTCGTCGAGCCTCTGGCGCGCAGGGGCGGCTTGTGGCACATCGCGCGGCATGAAGGCTGCCGTTGTCACCTATCCCGGATCGAACTGCGACCGCGACCTGGCGGTGGCGCTGACGCGCGCGGGGTTCACCGTGGCCCGGGTCTGGCACAAGGACACCGCGCTGCCCCCGGGCACCGATGTGGTGGGTGTGCCGGGCGGGTTCTCGCACGGGGACTACCTGCGCTGCGGGGCGATTGCGGCGCGCGCGGCCATCGCGCCCGCCATCGCGGCCCATGCGGGCCGGGGCGGGTTCGTGCTGGGCATCTGCAACGGGTTCCAGGTGCTGACCGAGATGGGCCTTCTGCCCGGCGTCCTGATGCGCAATGCAGGGCTGCGGTTCGTCTGCCGGACGGTCGCCCTGACGGTCGGCACGGCCGACAGCGCGTTCACCGGCGGCTACGGCCCGGGTGCTGCGATCCGCCTGCCGGTCGCGCACCATGACGGGAACTATGTCGCCGATGCTGCCACGCTGGACCGGCTGGAGGGCGAGGGGCGCGTGGCCTTCCGCTACGCCGAGCCGGTGAACGGGTCGGCGCGCGGCATCGCCGGGGTGTTGTCGGAAAACCGCAGGGTGCTGGGGATGATGCCGCACCCCGAGCGCGCGTCCGAATCCGCCCACGGCGGCACCGACGGCGCGCGGCTTTTCGCCCATCTGGCGGCGCTGGCGGTCACCGCCCACGGCGCCTAGGGGCGCGCGCACTTTCCTTGCGCGCGGGTTTCCGCCAGAATTGGCGCATGGCCAAGGCGTCCCGTCCCGACACGTCCCCTGCCGCCGCATCGCGGGCGCGGCGCCCCGGCGCGGGGGCGATCCCGAACCTGCGGAGCGGGCTGTCCTGGCCTGCGCGCGTGGCGCTGGTGCTGTTCGTGCTGATGGCGGTCGCGGTCGTGTGGGTGACCAACCACCTGCTGACCGAACGCTTCACCGAGACGACGCGCAGTCGCGCCGAGGTGCGGCTGGCGCTCTATTCCGGCAACATCATGGCCGAGGTGCAGCGCGCCGCGCTGGTGCCCGCGTTCCTGTCGCGCGACCCCGCGCTGCTGGCGGCGCTGGGATCGCGCGACTTCTCGCTCACCTCGCAGTTCCTGATCGACCACCGCACCGAGACGGGGGCCGCGTCGCTGATGCTGCTGGACGGGCAGGGCATCGTCGTGGCGGCCACCACGCGCGAGCGGCTGGGCGCGGACCACCGGGCCGAGCCCTATTTCGTCGCGGCGCTGCGGTCGCCCGACACCGTGTTCAGCGCCTATGCGCGGGACACCGGGGCCACGCAGTTCTTCTACAGCCGCCGCGCGGCCGGGCCGGACGGCGCGCTGGGGGTGATCGTCGTCGAGGTGGACCTGCGGCGGTTCGAGCAGTCCTGGGCGGGCATTTCCGACGCGGTGATGGTGACGAACGGCGAGGGCACGATCCTCCTGGCCACCGAACCGCGCTGGCGCGGCCGGTCCGAGGCGGAAGCCCTGGCCACGGAAAGCGCGCCATCGGCGATCCTGCGGGCGATCATGGCGACGTCGGACTGGTCGCTGGTGCCGCCCGATGCCTATCTGGCCGGGCAGGCGGTGATGCGCAACGAGGTGCGCGTGCCGTTCCAGGGCTGGCGGATCGTCAGCTACACGACCTATGCCAGCGTGCGCGAGCGGGTGAACGCGGTGCTCGCGGTCGAGATCATGGGCTTTGCCATCCTGCTGGCGGCGGCGTTCTATCTGGCCAGCCGCCGCGCCTGGACCAAGGCGGGCAAGTTCCAGCGGGAATCGGTCGAGCTGCGCGCGCTGAACGCCGCACTCCAGCGCGAGATCGCCGAGCGCCAGAAGGCCGAACGGTCGCTGCAGGTGGCCGAGCAGACGCTGGCGCAGTCCTCGAAGCTCGCGGCGCTGGGCGAGATGTCGGCGGCGGTCAGCCACGAGCTGAACCAGCCCCTGGCCGCGATGAAGACCTATCTGGCGGGGGCGCGGCTTCTGCTGACCCGCAAGCGCCCCGACGAGGCGCTGTCGTCGTTCCAGCGGATCGACGACCTGATCGACCGGATGGGGGCGATCACCCGCCAGCTGAAGAGCTTTGCCCGCAAGGGTGGCGACGCGTTCGAGCCGTTCGACCTGCGCGATGCGCTGTCCTCGGCGCTGGCGATGATGGAGCCGCAGCTGAAGCGGCGCGAGGCGCAGATCCTGCGGTCGGTCCCGCGCGAGCCGGTGATGGTGAACGCCGACCGCATCCGGATGGAACAGGTCATCATCAACCTTCTGCGCAACGCCATCGACGCGACGCGCGGCGTGGCCAATCCGACCATCGACATCATCGTGGCCGCGGCCGCAGGCGACGGGCGCGCGATCCTGACCGTGCGCGACAACGGCCCCGGGGTCAGCGACCTCGATAAGCTGTTCGAGCCCTTCTACACGACCAAGGCCCCGGGCGACGGGGTGGGGTTGGGTCTCGCCATCTCGTCGGGGATCGTGCAGGACTTTGGCGGGCGGCTGACGGCGCGCAATGCGCCCTCGGGCGGGGCGGTGTTCGACGTGGACCTGCCGCGCTTTGCCGAGGCGCCGGTGCAGGCGGCGGAATGATCGTCCGCCCCGGGGCGCGGGCCGCGCGCATCACGCGGATCGGGACAGGGTCGGGAAAGGGCTGACATGGCCGCAGGCATGAAGATCGCGATCATCGACGACGAGCAGGACATGCGGCAGTCGATCAGCCAGTGGCTGTCGCTGTCGGGCTTCGACACGGAAACCTTCGCCAATGCCGAGGAGGCACTGAAGGTCGTGGGGCAGGACTGGCCCGGCGCGGTGATTTCCGACATCCGGATGCCGGGGATGGACGGGATGGCGCTTCTGCGGCGGCTGATGAGCGTCGACAGCGGGCTGCCGGTCATCATGATCACCGGGCACGGCGACGTGCCGATGGCGGTCGAGGCGATGCGCATGGGCGCGTTCGATTTCCTGGAGAAGCCGTTCAACCCCGACCGGATGACCGAACTCGCGAAGAAGGCCGCGACCAACCGGCGGCTGACGCTGGACAACCGGGCGCTGCGGCGGGAGCTGGGCGACGGGTCGGGCATCATGAAGAAGCTCGTCGGCACGTCCGAGGTTATGCAGCGCCTGCGCGAGGATATCCTGGACCTGGGCCAGGCCGACGGGCACGTGCTGATCGACGGCGAGACGGGCACCGGTAAGACGCTGGTGGCGCACGCGCTGCATGCGGTGGGGGCAAAGCCCGGGCGCAAGTTCGTGCTTCTGTCCTGCGGGGCCTGGTCCGAGGACCAGATGGCGCGGCGGCTGTTCGGGCCGATGGACGAGGGCGGGCAGCTGCCGGCCGTCGAGGAGGCGCGGGGCGGCACGCTGGTGCTCGAGGACATCGAGGCGCTGCCCATCGCGCTGCAAGGGCGGCTTCTGACCTGGATGAACGAGCTGGGCACGCCGCCCGAGAGCCGCGTGGTGGCGATTTCCAACCTGCAGCAGCAGGGCAAGACCTGCGAGGACATGCTGCGCCCGGACCTGTATTTCCGGCTGGCGGCCATGAAGATCACCCTGCCGCCCCTGCGGACGCGGGGCGAGGACATCCTGACGCTGTTCACCCGCTATGCCGACCAGTACGCCGACGAATACGGCTGCGACGCGCCCGAGGTGACCGCGCAGGAGGCGGCCCAGCTGTTGCAGGCGCCCTGGCCGGGCAACATCCGCCAGCTGATCAACGTGGCCGAGCGGGCGGTGTTGCAGAACCGGCGCGGGACGGGGTCGATCGCGTCGCTCCTGATGGCCGACAGCGATGCGTCCACCCCCGCCATGACGACCGAGGGCAAGCCCCTGAAGGAATATGTCGAGGCGTTCGAGCGGATGCTGATCGACAACACCATGCGCCGCCACAAGGGGTCGATCACCGCGGTGATGGACGAGTTGTGCCTGCCGCGGCGCACGCTGAACGAGAAGATGGCGAAGTACGGGCTGAGCCGGTCGGACTATCTGTAGGGCGCACGCCTGACCTTGCGGACGCGGGCCTGGCGGCCCGCGACGCCTTTCCTCTCGGCGCCGCCCCGCGGGCGGTCGCCTCGGGGTTTTGTGCTGCAGGGAAGCGGTTCAGGGGCAGGGCTGCCCCTGAACGCGCCATGTCGAGGGTGTGGCGGCCGGTCCCGGCGTCAAGGACGCGCGGTCCGCGCGCCGCCTGCCGGCGGTGGCCTGTTCGCGTTGGGTGGGGGGCCATCCTTGACCCCGCGCCCGGCCGCGGGGCGCGCGCGCCGATGCGGGTGAGGTCCGGTGGGGGCTGCCGGGCGGGCGCGAGAATTCCCGCATTGCAATTCCCGCGAGGCGGCCTCTATGGTGAACGGGTGCAGCCTTCGGACCTGTCCGCACCGGCTGCCGGTGAATTCACTGTTTCCGATCATGCCGCGAGCCTTCGCGGCGGAGCGGGGCAGGCGAGTGGGCCCCCCGGGGCCGGAACCTGCCTGTGCGGTGCCCCTTGCGGCGCGGCAGGCGTCTGAGAGGGGTGGCCGCCTGCGGCCGCCGGAGTTGAAACGCGATGGGCGTCGCCGCCGCTGACGGGCCAAGGGACGCGCGACACCGCGCCGTCACGCCCGCGGTCGCCTGCCCGCGCCCAATCATGGACG
>DBBA01000211.1 GCA_002291955.1 Rhodobacteraceae bacterium UBA996
TCGTCGCAATCCGCCTCGGACCGGCCCGAGATGACCGCCTCGATCTGGGCGCCGGTCAGCACGTCCTCGTCCATCCGGGCCTCGGCCAGCACGGCGAGGGTTTCCATCGCGGCGTCGGTCAGCTTGAATTCGAGGTTGTTGAGGAACACCGCCCCTTCCTCGCGGCTGATGACCAGGCTGTTCACCTGGATCCCGGTCCGCTCGATCTCGCCCATGCGGCGGCTGAGGGTCAGGATCGCGACGAGGAACACCAGCGCCGCGACCAGCGACGCGGCCGAGAACACGAGGAGCACGAACATCACCACGCGGTAGCTCGCCAGCACCTCGGAGAACGCGGTGCCGGATTGGGCAAGCACTTCCAGCAGGCGGATCTCGGCGGGCGCGGTCAGGCCGTCGGATTCGACGAACAGCCGTTCCACGCGGGCATTGAAGGCGTTCGCGTCGGGCAGGGCCCAGAACAGGAACAGGGCGGCGGCGGCCAGGACCACCACCACCGCTGCCGTGCCCGCCATCACCAGCCGCGTGGCCTGGCGGCGCGTGTCAGTAGCGGAGGAAGTAGTCACCGGCACTCGCACGTTTCTCCTCGAGACGGTCCGCCCCGAAGACCGAGACGAGATCCAGAAGCTCCCACCCGGCGGCCTGGAGGCGCGGGGCCAGTTCGGCCGCTGCGCCCTGGGGGTCGCAGGCGGTGACCTCGGCCACGCCATAGTGCAGGCGCAGGGGATTGTCGCGCTTGGCCTTGTAGTCGGCATAGCAGGCGGCGGAAACCGGCCCGGTCAGCGCAAGGGTCAGCGCGGTGGCGAGGAGGGGAAGGGTGCGGGTCATGGCGCGATCCTGCACGGCGCGGGGTCCGCTAGGCAATGACACGGGTGGCGGGCGCGGGGAAGGGGTCTGCGCTATCGCCTAGCGGGAGGGCGACATTGCCTGTCCCGGCGGCGGGGCAGCATGGGTCGGGGCATCAGGTTCGGGCGGGATGGATCGCCCGGGGACCGCCAGACGCCAGAGGAGTTGCCCAGATGACCGACATCCTGTTCCGCCCGCGCCACCGCCCTGCCCTTCGCGTCCGCCCTGCCCTTCGCGTCCGCCCTGCCCTTCGCGCCCGACCTGCCTTTCGCGTCCGTCTGACCGCGCTGGTCGTGGCGGCGGGGGTGGCGGTGGTCGCCGTGGCCCCGCCGGCCCGCGCCCAGGTGGCCAACGAGAACATCGCCGGATGGATCGCCGGGGCGGTCGCCCTGGGGCTGATCGCCAAGGCGATCGAGGACGACCGGCAGCGCGACAGGGACCGGCGGCGCGCGGCGGCGCAGGTGGCGGCCCCCCCGGCGGCGCCGGTGCCCCCGGTCCATACGCCGGTCGTGCCCGAGCATGTGCGCGATCCGCGCCCGCTGCCGTCGGCCTGTCTGACGACCTATCGCGTGGGCAGCGCACTGGTGGACTATCTGCCCGAGGCGTGCCTGGACCGGACCTATCGCGATGCGGACCTGTTGCCCGCGAGCTGCCGCCAGACGATCCGCACGGCCGAGGGCAACAGCGCGGTCTATGTGCCGGGCTGCCTGACCGACCGGGGGTTCCGGATCGAGCGCGCCGACTGGCGCCACGACCGGCCGGGGCGGGGCCGCTGGGACGAGGACCAGCGCAGCCCCTGGGACATTCCCGGGCAGCACTGGCGTTGAGCGGCGGAGGGATTGCCGATGCTGCACCTTGATCTCCTGGCCGCTGCGACGCTGGCGCTGACGCTGGTCTTCGGTCTGCGCGCCTGACCGGCGGGCCCCTGTCGTCCATCGGTCATCGAGCAGCCGGTCCCGGGGCGCAGTCCCATCTTTCTTCCCGGGGCCGGACCTTGGGGCGGGCGGGTACAGGCACCCCCCGCCCCCTTTTTCCGGCGCGCAGGGCCCGCGCGCGCCGGTCGATGGGGCGAAAGGGCTTTTGCGCGGCGGCGCGTCCTGCGCTAGCCTGCCCGCATGACCGCGATCCCTGCGTCCCTTCCCGCCGCGCTGCCCTTCTGGGCGGCGTTCGCGCTGGTGCCGGTCGTGGTGTTTGCCGCGGCGCAGGGTGGCTGGGCGCTGCTGCTGCCGCCCCTGGCCGGATGGTGGCTGTTCGCGGCGCTGGATGCAGCGCTGGGACCGGACGAGGGCAACCCCGACCCCGCCACGCCCGCGGCGCGGCTGGTCTGGCATGTCCGCGCGACGCAGGTCTGGGCACCGGTGCAGGTGGCGGTGCTGGTCTGGTTGTTGTGGACCGTGCCGGGGGCCGCGCATCTGGCGCCGTGGGAGAAGGGGGCGGCGTTCTTCGGCATGGGGATCCTGTCGGGGACGGTGGGCGTGGTCTTCGCGCACGAGTTGATGCACCGGCCGGGGCGGGGCGAGCGGCTGATGGCGGATGTGCTGATGGCGTCGGTCCTGTACGGGCATTTCCGGACCGAGCATCTGGCGGTGCATCACCGCCATGTGGGCACGCCGCGCGATGCCGTGACGGCCCGCTACAACGAGGGGTTCCACCGGTTCTTCCTGCGCGTCCTGCCCGGCTGCCTGCGGTCGGCCTGGGCGACCGAGGCCGCACGGCTGGCCGCCAAGGGTCTGCCGTGGTGGGACGCGGGCAATCCGTTCTGGCGCTATGCGGGGTTGCAGGGTGTCTTCCTGCTTCTGGCGCTGCTGCTGGGCGGCTGGGCCGGGCTGGCGCTGTTCGTCTGGCAGGCGCTGGTTGCCGTGTGGCAGCTGGAGCTGGTGAACTATGTCGAGCACTATGGCCTGACGCGGAAGCATCTGGGCGGGGGGCGCTACGAGCCTGCCGCCCCGCACCATTCGTGGAACGCGGCGCAGTGGGCGTCGAACCGGCTTCTGATCAACCTGCAGCGCCATGCCGACCACCACGCCCGCCCCGACCGGCCGTTCCCGCTGTTGCAGACCCGGGGTCCGGCCGAGGCACCGCAGCTGCCGCACGGCTATCCGGTGATGGCGATGGCCGCCATGGTGCCGCCCGTCTGGCGACGGATCATGAACCCCCGGGTGCGCGCCTGGCGGCGGCAGTTCTACCCCGAGGTCACCGACTGGCGGCACGACAAGGCCGGCATCCGGCCCGCGCCGCCCTGAGCGCGCGGCTTTCCGGCCCCGGCCCCGCGTGATAGTCGGTCGGTCCAACTCCAGCCGCGGGATGCCGCCCGACCCATGGATATCCGCCCGGTCGCCTTTGTCCTGGGACACCTGTTCGCGGCGCTTGGCGCGGCGATGCTGCCGTCGGCGGGGCTGGACTGGCTGGAAGGCGCGCAGTCGCCCGGCGTGTTCGGGCTGACGGGGCTGGGCACGTTCCTGTTCGGCGTCGCGTTGGCGCTGGCCACGCGCAATGCCGACATCACCCGGTTCGATGTCCGGCAGGCGTTCCTGCTGACGGCGCTGGCGTGGTTCGTCCTGCCCATCGCGGCCGCGATCCCGTACATGGCGGGCGCCCCCGGGGTCGGCCTGACGCTGGCCTATTTCGAGGCCGCGTCGGGCTTCACCACCACCGGGACCACCGCCTTCCAGGGGCTGGACACGTTGCCCATGGGCACGAACCTGTGGCGCCACCTGACCCAGTGGCTGGGGGGCCTGGGGATTGTCATCGTCGCGATGATCTTCCTGCCGGTGATGCGGGTGGGGGGGATGCAGTTCTTCCGGTCGGAAGGCTTCGACACCCTGGGCAAGGTGCTGCCGCGGGCGACCGACATCTCGACCGCGCTGTTGCAGGTCTATGTCCTTCTGACCATCGCCGCCTGGGCCGCGTTCTATGCGGCGGGCCAGTCCGGGTTCGAGGCGCTGTGCCACGCCTTTGCCGCCGTCTCGACCGGCGGGTTCTCGACCCGCGACGCGAGTTTCATTGCCTTTCCGGGGGCACCGGAATACGTGGGGATGCTGTTCATGATCGCGGGCACCCTGCCCTTCATCCGCTATGTCCAGCTTCTGAACGGGCAGGCCACGCCCCTGTGGCGCGACGTGCA
>DBBA01000264.1 GCA_002291955.1 Rhodobacteraceae bacterium UBA996
GGCGGTCACACCATCAGAGCCGGTGCTCTCACCCCCGTATTTCTCATGGATAACAGTACTTTCTGACCGTCTCGGCGCACGCCGATGGCGGCCAGAACCAAGATGTGCGTGGCCTTGCGGTCCGGCCGCGTCCGGATGACGGTTCCGTCGAGGATCAGGCGGACGATGTCCTCAACGGCCAGACTGCAGGCGCACCATTCGTCCCAGTCGACCTTGACCTTGCGCCAGGCGTGGTTGACCATATCCTTGCTAACGGCGCCTTCGAACAGCCCGAACGGCGCCCGCCTGACGCGCCGGGTTTTGGTGCCGGCGAGATTAAGCGCGACGATCAGGACCTCGGCCTTCTTCGTCAGCCGCTGGTAACGAGGCAATGCGTTCGAACGCCACGCCGTCACCTTGCCGGTGTCGTCCTAGAAGACTTTTTTCCTGGTCTGTGCAGAACTTGGGGCGATCCGCTGCTGGGGTTTGCATCCGGAATGAACCGGAAGTTCACAACCCAAAAGAAACCCCTCATGAAACCGATCCGTCTTGTTCTCGCTGCTGCTCTGGCCCTGTCAAGTGCCACGGCAGCCTCGGCTTCCAGCGTAAATGTCCAGATGACCGGCGATGGCAACATCGGCTGCATCAGCGCCCGCGGCACGGTCTATCTGTCCGGCCATGTCCGGGGCGACCACAACCGCCTGTGCATGGTCGCGCTCTGGGCCAACAACCTGTCGGATGTCCGCGGCGACTTCAACGATGTCGACCTGCACGCGGCACGCGGCGCGACGATCGGCTTCCTGGTGCGAGGCGACGGCATTCGCTTCCGGGCCGATGTCCGGGGCGAAGGCACGACTGCCGACGGCGTGCTCGCCTGCGACGGCATGCAGGGTAGCTTGGACGTGCGTGGCGCGGGCTCCGAGGTCGTGTGGGACGTCCGGTGCTGACCCTCTCTGGGTGGGCGCCGCCACCGGCGGCCACCCCGCTTCCCCCTCCCCCGTCCCCCTGCCAGAGGAGGCACCCTATGTTACGCCTTGCCGCCGCCCTGGCAGTCGCCGTCGCTGCCGCCCCTGCTCTGATGCCCGCCTTGGCCCAGGCGGAGGCCTTCACCGAAGCCGTTCTGGTCGTCGATGGTGTCCGCGTGGTGGTCCGCGTCGAGACCCCTACACCCGCGAAGCCCATGTCCGCAGCGGTCGGCCTGCGGCAGTCGACCGAGGCGGCCGAGCTCGCCCTGCGCCTCATGTAGGACTGGTCGCAGCCGGGCCATCTGGCCCTCAGCCCGATGGCGGACCAATACGGCGCGCGGGTCGATTTCTATGGCCGTAGCCTGGGCCACGCCCAGGTTATGGCGGACCGCCAAGCCTTCGACTCGCGCTGGCCGGAGCGCGACTACCGGATCGAGCCGTCCAGCCTGCGGCTTTCCTGCAACCAGCTGTGCCATGTGAGCGGCGTCCTTGACTTCAATGCTTACTACACTGCCAGCCGGGCCCGGTCGCGCAGCCGCTCGTCGCTGGAGCTGATGCTGCGCCCGGTCGGCGCGCGCATAGTGATCGCCGCCGAGAGCCGCACGGTCCTGTGGCGCCACTGAGCGCGCTGGCCGGTCCCGGCGCATGACCAGACCCGTCCCCGGCCGGGCGCGGTTGCGCTGCCTGGCCGTTTCCGCGTGGCCGCAGCCGGCCGGAGCCCGATCCCCCGATCCCTCGGCCCCCGCCCGAGAGGCAAGTCGGGGGCCGCGCGGGTCTTCGGCAGGCCGCGGCGCATGGAACGGCGCCAAACCCCCTGGATCATGTGCGGGGCTGCGCAGAAGCGGTTGGGTTCCGCTGCTGTGATCCCCTGACCGGACCGACCCGGCCCTTCAGTTCAGGAAACTACGATGACACGCCTGCCGCTTCTCGCTGCCGCCCTCGCCATTGCCTTCGCCGCTCCGGTTGCCGCCCAGACCAGCGTCACGGCCGGCCTCACCGTCGATGGCACTGTCATCACGATCCAGGTCGACCGGCCCACCGCCGCGCAGCGGGGCCCAGCCTATGGCAGCTACCGGCAGATGCGCGGCTCGCGCGTGGGGCTGGTCGCCGAGGGGTCGTCGCGGCGCTTCCACTACGTCCAGCCCCGTGCGGATCTGGCCAAAGCCGGTGTCCGCCCTGGGACCACGCTGTTCGAGGGGCACCGTTTCGGAGACAGCTACGAAGGGCGCGCTTGGATCTTCAACGAGCGCTGCGGCCCGCACTCCTATACGGTCAGCGGCGCGGTCTCGTTGGACAATCGCATGGTCGTGCTCTGGGGCATCGCGCCGATCTATTTCGATGAAGCCTGTAACGCCACGCAGCATGACTGGAGAGAAAGCGTCTACATCCTCGAGTGACGTCGCGACTGGCCCGGCGCGCGCTGCGCCGCGTCCCGTCCAACCGCATCTTTCGGGGTCGCTCCTGAAGCGGGGCGGCCTCATTCCATGTTCTGGCCCCAGTTCCGGCGCGCGCGAGACCGTGGCGAGACGGTGAGCGATTTTTCCGGCGCCCTGCGCAGTTCCGGGACTGACCCGCTTCTGGAACGGACATGGCCCAGCACAAAGGAGATTGCCATATGTCCCGACGCCTTCTGCCCATCCTCGGCCTTGCGGCCCTGGTCATCACCACCGCCCCCTGCGCGCAGGCCCAGTCGCTCCAGGGCGGCACCGTTCTCGGGGACGATCACAGCGTGCTCGTTCGCGCGATGTCGGCCACGGTTCGCAAACGTGGCTGGAACTTGACGGCTCGGACGGCCGAATCCAGGTCGAGACCGCGCACGGCGGCCAGACCACCGTGTACGGCCACGGCGCCGGCAGCCAGATCTTCGTGAACAACGCCGGCGAGGTCCTGACCGTGATGGCCGGAGCCTGCCAGGCCCCGCTGCAGCCGGTCCAGCACCGCGTCGGCAGCATGATCATCATCACCTGCCACGGAACGCAGGCCTAGCAGGCTGCTGAAGAAG
>DBBA01000109.1 GCA_002291955.1 Rhodobacteraceae bacterium UBA996
CGGCCCAGGCGGCGATCACCCCCGCGGCATAGTCGGCATCAGCCGGGTCGGACACCAGATGGTCGGCCGTATCGAGCGTGACGAAGCTTTTGGGATGCTTCGCCGCCGTGAAGATCCGCGTCGCGTTGTCGATCCCCACCACCCTGTCGCCGGGCGCATGCAGCACCNNGCATAAAGCCGCAACGTCATCGCGGTGCAGGCGCCAAGGCCCGCCGCCACCAGCCCGTAGGGCGTGGGGCCGAGGTCGGTGCCCCCGACGGACGCCGGTTCGTCCGCCAGCAGGTGGTGCCGCGGCCCCGCGCTGATGTCCTGCAGGAACCCGTCCGGCCCGGCTTCCGACACCCGCACCACACCCTCGGGCGCGCCCGCCCGGGGCGGTTCGGGGGACATGTCCACATAGCGCGCGGCCCAGGCGGCGATCACCCCGGCGGCGTAGTCGGCATCCCCGGGGTCGGACACCAGGTGATCCGCGGTATCCAGCGTGACGAAGCTTTTCGGGTGCTTCGCCGCCGTGAAGATGCGGGTGGCATTGTCGATCCCCACCACCCGGTCGCCGGGCGCATGCAGCACCAGAAGCGCGCGCCTCAGGCCCGCGATGGCCGGCGCGAGCCGCGCCGCCGCCACGTCCTCGACGAACCCGCGCCCGATCCGCAGGGTCCGTCCGCCCAGGGTCACCTCGGCCGACCCGTCCGCCGCGATCGCCTCCAGCGCGCCTTCGAAGTTGTGCGTGACATGGCCGGGCTCGAACGGGGCCCCGATCACCGCCACGGCCGTGGCCGACGGCACGTCGGCCGCCGCGGCCAGCACCGCCGCCCCGCCCAGCGAATGGCCGATCAGCAGGTCCGGCGCCATCCCCCGCGCCGCCATCGCACGCGCCGCGGCCGCGATGTCGCCCACGTTGCTCAGGAAGGTGGTGTTGCCGAACTCGCCCCCCGAATGGCCAAGACCGGTCACGTCGAACCGCAGCACCGCATATCCCGCCGCCGTCAGCCGCGCCGCGATCCGGCGCGCGGCCGCGATATCCTTGCCGCAGGTGAAGCAGTGCGCGAACACCGCCGCCGCCCGCACCGCGCCATCGGGCAGATCCAGCCGCGCGGCCAGGGCATCCCCGGCATGGCCGGGAAAGGTGAAGCGGTCGGTCGCGGGCATGGGGCGCACCTTCGTGTCTGCGGATGACCCAATGCTGCGCTGCCCGGACGGGGCCCGCAACGGCGTGTCAGGACCGTCACGCCGGGTTGAGAGTTGTGTCGGACAACGTGCCGGCGCCGCGTCACGCGCGCGACACAGGGGCTGACTAGCGTTTGCCATCGCATTGCCGCACGGAGACCCCATGCCCGTCCTTCCCGTTCCGCAGGTCCTGATCCTGGCCGTTTCCCGAAGCCTCGCGGCGCGGGTGCTTGCCCTGTCGGCCATCGCGCTGGCCGTGCCGCTGATCGTCGCCGGCGGGGCCGCGGGGGCGCAGGACGTGACCGCAGTCGTGACCGCCGAAGGGATCGCAGCACCGACGGCCTGGCTGGGCGAGGCCCAGCATCTGGTGATGGTCGGCACGGTCGCAGGCAAGCGCATCGCCATCGACCTGCCCGACATGGCCGCCGCCCCGGGCGTCGCTACCTTTGCCGGCAAGCGCGAGTACCTGATCGACGGCACCGGCCACCGCTACATCGACTTCGAGGTGGCGCTGGAAGCCGTCATCGGCGGGATCGAGCGCAAGATCGAGCTCGAGTTCGAGAACCACGATTTCGCCAGCCACACCCTTCCAGCCGACTTCACGCTGCAGGCCACCGAATTCCCCGAAGGTCTTCGGTCCACCCTGGAAGTCGAGACCGAGTGGGAGCACGCAGGCGTGTCCGTCAACGACGAGGTCGGCGGCTGGGCCGGGGTCCTGTCGCTCGCGCTCGACCGGGGCACGCCCGACGACAAGGGCCTTGTGCCCGACGGCCTGATCGGCGGCTTCGTGACCGCAACGAACGGGGCCGAGACGCTGGCCATCAGCTTCACCGTGCCGGTGACGGAACATGAAGTCGAGGACTGACGCTCGCGCCGCCGCGACCGGACTTGCGGTTGCCCTGGTCATCCTCGCCACGCCCCTGGCGGCCGACGTCCCCGACCTGCGCGTCACCGCCACCGCCGAAACCGCGCCCATCGACGGCGATGCCGACGACCCGGCGATCTGGGTCAACCCCGCCGACCCCGCCGCCAGCCGGATCATCGGCACCGACAAGACCGCGGGCCTGCGCGTCTACGACCTGTCCGGCGCGCTTCTCCAGACGCTCGACGACGGCGACCTGAACAACGTGGACGTCCGCCCCTTCCCCGAGGCGGGCGACGGCATGTCCCTGATCGGCGCCACCCGGCGCGAGGATGACACGCTGCGCTTCTACCTGATCGGCCCCGCGGGCGAGGTCCTGCGTACGGCACCCGGAACCCACCCCGGTGCCCCCCCCGAGCTTGCCGTGGACGACATCTACGGCTTCGCCCTGCAGCGCGTCCCCGCCACGGGACAGGTCTTCGCTCTGGTCAATTTCAAGTCGGGCCATGTGGTGCAGTGGCGCATCCGCCGCGACGGGGTGGCGCTCACGCTCGACCTCGCGCGGGTCTGGACGGTGCCGACCCAGCCCGAAGGCATCGTGTCCGACGATGCCGCGGGCATGATCTATGTGGGCGAGGAAGACGCGGGCATCTGGCGCTTTCCCGGCGACCCCGCGCAACCGCCCCGGGGCGATCTGGTCGTGCCGATCCCCTCGCCCTGCCTGCCGCGCGACGATGTCGAGGGGCTGGCGATCCACGACAGCCCCGCGGGCCGCTTCCTTGTGGCCAGCGCGCAGGGCATCCACCGCGCCGCGATCTTCGACCTTGCCGCGGCCCCGGGACCGGACGGTCTGCCCTGCCGCGGTCTGGTCGAGATCGCCGCCGGCGCCGTCGATGGCGTGACCGAAACCGACGGGCTCGACGTCACCGCCGCCGCCCTGCCGGGCCACCCGCAGGGCGCGCTCGTGATGATGGACGACCAGAACGAAGGGTTTTCCACCAACTTCAAGCTGATCGACTGGGGGCAGGTGGCGGCGGGCCTCGGCCTGACGCCCTAACCCGCCAGACGCGGGTCGTAGGGATAGGCCGACAGCGTCTCGAACCCCGTGTCCGTCACCAGCACCTGTTCTTCCAGCTTGATCGAGAAGTCGCCCCCCTCGGGGCTGACCAGCGCCTCGACGCACAGCACCATCCCGGGTTCCAGCGCCACGTCGAACGCGCCCTCGACCCAGCCGTCGGGGTAGGGGACGAACGGCCACTCGTCGCAGAGCCCCACGCCGTGCATCCGGCAGGAATACTTCTGCCGGTCATGCTGCGGCGGCAGGACATGGCCCCCGAACACCAGGTCGCGCACCGTGACACCGGGGCGCAGCATCGCACGGTTCGTCTCGATGTGCTCGACGGCAACCGCATGGGCCGCCCGCATGTCGGCCCGCGCGGGGCCATCGCCCAGGACCCAGGTGCGCGAGATGTCCACGCAGATGCCGTAGCAGCCGATCAGGTCGGTATCGAAGGCCAGGATGTCACCGGGCGCCACGATCCGGGGGCCGCATTCCTGAAACCACGGGTTCGTCCGGGGACCCGACGCCAGAAGCCGCGTCTCGATCCACTCGCCACCCCGGCGGATGTTGGCCGCGTGCAGTTCCGCCCAGACCGCATCCTCGCTGACGCCACCGCGGGGAACTTCCGCGCGGGCGAACGCCTCCATCCCGGCGATGCCCGCCTCGCAGGCGTGGATCGCGCAGCGCATGGCGGCGATCTCGTCCGGGCCCTTCACCGCCCGGGCGCGCTCGGTCAGCACCTCGCCCTCGAGCACCTCGAAGCCCGCGCGTTCCAGCGCGCGCAGGCCGTGGACCATGATCTTGTCCACCGCCAGCCGCGGGTTCGTGCCCGCATGGGCCGCCATCACCTCGGCGACCTGCCCGGCGAAACTGCGGGCATCCGCGGCCGTCGCATCGCCGCAGACGTTGTAGAAGAACGACGCGCCCGACCGCACCTCGGCCACCAGCGGGTTGAAGGCCGACAGGAACGGCGCCTGCCGGTAGTCCCACAGCACCATGTGCCCGTCCGCGCAGACCAGCACCGCGCGGAACGGGTTGTGGCTGTTCCACAGCTGCATGTTCGTCGAATCGGTCGCGTAGCGGATGTTCAGGGGGTCGAACAGCAGCAGCCCGCCGACATCGCGGGTCACCAGTTCGCGCACCAGCCGCGCGTGGCGGTACGCGCGCATCCGGGGCAGGTCGGGCAGCGTCAGCCCCGCCGCCGCCCATTCCGCCAGCGCCAGCGCCGTCGGCCCGATCTCGACCCCGTCGTTGTCGTTCGGGCGCCCGTCGGGCAGGCGGTCGCCCAGGGCAGGGACCAGCCGCGCCGGGTCGATCCGGCGCGGACGGCGGATGGACGGCGCGACAGTGTCGGGCATGGCGGTCCTCCTGTGCCGCCAGCCTGCCGGGACACGGGCGCATCCTCTGGTCCGAACGCGACAGCGCCAGGGCGCGGCCCGTCGCAATCGGGCTTTCGCGGCGCGCGGGCCTTGGCTATCCGGCGCGGATGGATGTCGTGTTCCAGCCCGTCCTGCCCTTTGCCCCCTGGCTCGTGCCGCATGCCTGGCGGATGCCCGGCACCATGCCGCTCGACCCGGCCGACTGGCTGCAGGCGGACCCGGCCTTTGCCGCGCAGATGGCGCTGCGCGACCATCTGGTGGCCACGCGCGCGGCCGAGGTGACGGCGGCGCTGCCCGAAGCCGCCCCGGCGGTGGAGGAGCTGTTCGACCTCGTCCTGTCCCGCCTGCCGCCGCTGGGGCACCGCGTGGCGCCCGACCGGGTGACCCGCCCCGATGGGGTGATGGTGGCGCTCGACCGCACCCGGCCGCTGCCGACGCTGGCCCGGCTCGTGCAACAGGACCTGTGCCTGCTGGCCCCCGGGCCGGACGGCGAACCCCGCCTGATCGCCGCCAGCCTGTGCTTTCCCGCGGGCTGGCGCCTCGCGCAGAAGCTCGGGCGCGGCATGGGGCGCATCCACGCGCCGGTCACGAAGTACGACGACGGCACGGCGACCCGCGTGGCGCGCCTGTTCGCGGCCCTGCACCCCGACCGGCCGCTGTGGCGGGCGAACGCGCACTGGTCCGCGGCGCCCCTGTTCAACCCGCGCGACGAAGGCGCGCCGACGCCGCCGCACCGCCCCGACGCACCGCCGCCGGACCAGTGGATCCGGTCGGAACGGCAATGCCTGCTGCGCCTGCCGCGCACCGGGGCGGTGGTGTTCTCGATCCACACCTTCTGCGTGCGGGCGCAGGACCTGACGCCGGACCAGCGCGCGGGGCTGGCCCCCGCACGGCTGCACCATTCGCCCTGAGGGGTGGGCGCTACAGAAGCTGCGACAGCATCGCCAGCGCCCGCTCCGGCAGGTCCGTCCCGACCGAAAGTCCCGTCAGCGCAAGGGCATGCGAGGTGAGGCGCATGTTCTCGCCGAACACCATGTTGGCCGCCAGCACCGCCGCGCCCACCGGGGCCGCGGCCACGATCAGGCTCATGTTCAGCGCATAGACCGACAGCCGCTGCACCGCGGGCGCGTTGCGGTCGCCGAACTGCGGACCGCCGTCGCCGTAGATCGCGAAGCGGGTCTTGACCAGATCGTCGTGGCTGCCGTCGCCTTCCGCCGGCGCGAGCGGCGGGAACACCGCCTCGGCCTGTTGACGGCCGCGGTCGAGCGCGGACACGGTCGCGCCCGGGGTCGGTGCCGGCACCGGCACGGCCACAACGGACTGCGCCGCCGCCGCGACCGCCATCGCCCGCAATTCGGCCGGGCGGCGCGGGCGCGGGACCTGGCCTGCGGGCCGGGCGATCCGGCTGACCGGATGGGCGATCACGTCGGCGGGCAGCGCGCGTGGCGCAAGCGCGGTCAGCACCGGGCGGGGCGTGCGCGTGGTGGGCCGGCGCACATGCAGGATCGTTCCCGCCCCGCACATCTCCTCGACCCGCTGCAACCGCCCCGTCGCCGACCAGTGCACCAGGTCCGCGCCCGCCAGCGCCATCAGGCGATCGACCACCTCGGCACAGACGCGGTCGGCCGCGGTATCCTCGGCCGTCCCGCGCGCCGGACTGCCGGGGCGAGGCCGGACCGACACGGTCAGCGCCGCGCCGTGATCGCGCAGTCGCGCGACCATGGTCCGGTCGGTCGCCAGTGCCGCCAGATCGCCGGTGGACACCGGCTCGGGGCACAGGGCCACCAGAACCCGCCGCCCGTCGCGTTCGAACAGCACGAACTCGTCGGCGCGCGCGGCGATCCTGCGGAACCCCGCTGCGTCACAGACCAGCGCCGCGTCGATGCGCGCCATCAGGTCCGGCAGGCCCGCCTGTGCGGCCTGCGGCAGGAACAGCGTCGCCGTGGTCGCGGTGGCGGTCGTCGGTCCGGCAGTGGTGGTCGTCGGTTGCATCATGGCACCAGCCCCCTGGTTGCGTGGGACGGTTAATGCTCCGTAAATGTGGAAACAGTTGGGCAGGCCGGACGGTCATTCGCCCCGGCTGCGAAAATATGCGCGGGTTCCCGCCGAATCTTTGAACCGGAACGCGCACAGGTCCTCGGCGCGCCCGCGCGCCCCCGTCCGTCGGGGTCCCGGGTCAAGCCCGGGACGCCCGGGCCCT
Organism: Rhodobacteraceae bacterium UBA996; assembly: GCA_002291955.1. Taxonomy (GTDB): domain Bacteria; phylum Pseudomonadota; class Alphaproteobacteria; order Rhodobacterales; family Rhodobacteraceae; genus UBA996. The sequence goes on from DBBA01000109.1 coordinate 6,669, forward strand.
TCGGGGTCGGCATGGAAAAAGGGCGCCCGCGAGGGGCGCCCTGTCCGTCTTGCCGTAGGGCGGGGTTCACCCCGCCCCGTGCTCAGCAGGAGTAGTACATCTTGTACTCGATCGGGTGCGGCGTGTGTTCGAACGCATAGACCTCCTCCCACTTCAGCGCCATGTACCCTTCCAGCTGGTCCTTGGTGAACACGCCACCCTGGATCAGGAATTCGTGGTCGGCTTCCAGTTCCGTCAGCGCCTCGCGCAAGGACCCGCAGACGGTCGGGATCGCCGCCAGTTCCTCGGGCGGCAGGTCGTACAGGTCCTTGTCCGACGACGGGCCAGGATCGATCTTGTTCTTGATCCCGTCCAGACCGGCCATCAGCAGCGCGGCAAATGCGAGGTAGGGGTTCGCCGACGGGTCGGGGAACCGCGCCTCGATCCGCTTGGCCTTGGGCGATTCGGCCCACGGGATGCGGATGCAGCCCGACCGGTTGCGGGCCGAGTAGGCGCGCAGCACGGGGGCCTCGAAGCCCGGGATCAGCCGCTTGTAGCTGTTGGTGCCGGGGTTCGTGATCGCGTTCAGGGCCTTGGCGTGCTTCAGGATGCCGCCGATGTACCACAGCGCTTCCTGGGAAAGGTCGGCGTACTTGTCGCCCGCGAACAGGGGCTTGCCGTCCTTCCAGATCGACTGGTTGACGTGCATCCCCGACCCGTTGTCGCCCGCGATGGGCTTGGGCATGAACGTCGCGGTCTTGCCATAGGCCTGCGCCACGTTGTGGATGACGTACTTGTACTTCTGGATCTCGTCGGCCTGCTTGGTCAGCGTGCCGAAGATCAGACCCAGTTCGTGCTGGCCCGACGCGACCTCGTGGTGGTGCTTGTCCACCTTCATGCCCATCCGCTTCATGGTGGACAGCATCTCGGACCGCAGGTCCTGCGCGTCGTCGATCGGCGGGACCGGGAAGTAGCCGCCCTTCACGCCCGGGCGGTGGCCCATGTTGCCCGATTCGTACTCGGTGTCGGTGTTCCAGGCGCTGTCCACGCCATCGACCTGAAACGACACCTTGTTCATCGAGACCTGATAGCGCACGTCGTCGAAGATGAAGAACTCGGCCTCGGGGCCCATGTAGGCCGCGTCACCGATGCCGGTGGACTTCAGGTAGGCCTCGGCCTTCACGGCGGTGCCGCGCGGGTCGCGCTCGTAGGGCTCCATCGTGTCGGGTTCGACCACGTTGCAGTGCAGGCAGAGCGTCTTTTCCGCAAAGAACGGGTCCATGTAGGCCGAGCCCGCGTCGGGCATCAGCTTCATGTCGGACTGGTCGATCGACTTCCATCCGGCGATGGACGAGCCGTCGAACATGAACCCCTCGTCGAAGAAATCCTCGTCCACGAGGTCCGACATCAGCGTGACGTGCTGCAGCTTGCCGCGCGGGTCGGTGAAGCGGATGTCGACGTAATCGACGTCCTCGTCCTTGATGGTCTTGAGAACCTTGTCCTTGCTCATGGGGTCCTTCTTCCCTCTGGTCGGAAATGCGTTGTCCCCCCGGGCCCTGGGCACGGGGGGCGGCGGGCGGGGGGTCAGATCGCGTCGGTCCCGGTCTCGCCGGTGCGGATGCGGATCGCCTGTTCCACGTTGGTGACGAAGATCTTGCCGTCGCCGATCTTGTCGGTGCGGGCGGCGGCCACGATGGCCTCGATGGCGGCATCGACCTGGTCGTCGTTCAGCACGACCTCGATCTTCACCTTGGGCAGGAAGTCCACGACATATTCTGCGCCGCGGTAGAGTTCCGTATGGCCCTTCTGGCGGCCGAACCCCTTGACCTCGACGACCGACAGGCCCTGCACGCCGATCTCCTGCAGCGCCTCCTTCACCTCGTCGAGCTTGAAGGGCTTGATGATGGCTTCGACCTTTTTCATGCGGGCCCGCTCCCTTTCGGTGGCGCTTGCTGCGCCCTTCGCGCTTGTGCCCGCGGCGCGCGGGGGGCCACAATCGGGCCGCGACCGGGGCGGCGGGATCGCGGGTGCGAATTGCGGTCTGTGCCGCGAAACTTGGCGATGTGCCTGCGGATTGGGCAGTTTGAGAACGGATCGGACGGGGATGGAGCTTCTGACGGCGGCCCAGATGCGGGCGATCGAGGCCGAGGCGATTGCCAGCGGCACGGTGACGGGGCTGGAACTGATGGAGCGCGCCGGGCGGGGCGTGGTGGACGCGATCCTGGCGGAATGGCCGGAGCTCGCGGGCGGAAGGCGGGGGGCGCTGCCCCCCGGCGAGGCTGACGCCTCGCGCCCCCCGGGATACTTGGAACAGGATGAAGAGGCAGGGGGAGCGCCTCGGGCAGTGGTCCTGTGCGGTCCCGGCAACAACGGCGGCGACGGGTTCGTGGTCGCGCGGTTGCTGAAGGAGCGGGGCTGGGAGGTGGGGGTGTTCCTGTATGGCGACCCGGAACGCATGCCGCCCGATGCACGGGTGAACCATGAGCGGTGGTGCGCGATGGGACCCGTTTCGGCGATGGAGGACTTGTCACGCACCGTCACGCCGCAGCATCCGGTCAGTGTCGACCTTGTCGTGGACGCCGTCTTCGGAACGGGCCTGACACGACCGCTGCCCGAGGCGGTGCGCGATGTGTTCTGGCTGCACGTCATGGCGTATCTGGATGCCCCGGTGGTCGCCGTGGACGTTCCATCGGGCCTTTGCGCCGACAGCGGGGTGGTTCTGGTTCCGCCAAACCTGCCGCCCGGGGCGTGGCCGGCGCTCGAGGGCCGGGTTGTCGAGGCGCGTCTGACGGTCACGTTCCACCGCCCGCGGCAGGGGCACCTGCTTGCAGATGGACCGCGACATTGCGGGCGTCTGCGCGTCGTGGACATCGGCTTGCCCGATCATGCCGCGGCGCACGCGCCCCGGGGCACGCGCCTGACCGCCGCCACTCCCCGAGTGCTGGACAAGTCCGGGCATGGCCACAAGTACACCCACGGCCACGCCCTGGTCCTTTCCGGCCCACCCGGGCGCGGCGGGGCTGCGCGGCTGGCCGCGCGGGGGGCGCTGCGGATCGGGGCCGGGGTGGTGACGCTGGGTTGCCCGCCCGAGGCGATCCCGGAAAACGCCGCGCGACTCGATGCGATCATGCTGCGCGAGATCGGAACGGTCGCGGGGCTGCGCGTCGCGCTGGGCGATCCGCGGATCAACGCGCTGTGCATCGGGCCGGGGCTCGGGCTGGATGCGCGGGGGCGCGAGGTTGTGGCGGGCGGGCTCGAATCCGGGCGCGCGGTGGTCCTTGACGCCGATGCCCTGACGCTGATCGCGGGCGACGCCGACCTGTTCGCGGCCCTGCACAAAACCTGCATCCTGACCCCCCACGCGGGCGAATTCGCGCGCCTGTTCCCCGACATCGCCGCGAAACTCGCCGAACCCGCCACCCGCGGCCCCGCCTATTCCAAGGTTGACGCCACGCGCGACGCCGCCCGGCGCGCGGGATGCGTGGTGTTGTTCAAGGGACCCGACACGGTGATCGCGGCCCCGGACGGGTGCTGCGCCGTCAACTCGGCCCATTACGACCGCGCCGCCCCCTGGCTCGCCACCGCAGGGTCAGGCGACGTGCTGGCGGGGTTCATCACCGGCCTCCTTGCCCGGGGCATCGACCCCATGCCCGCGACCGAGACCGCCGCCTGGCTGCATGTCGAGGCCGCGCGGTCCTTCGGCCCCGGCCTGATCGCCGAGGACCTGCCCGAGGAACTGCCCAAGGTCTTCCGCGCGCTCGGCCTCTGACCGCACGGCTCTGGCCCCCGGATTTTCCCCTTACATCGCCCGGCACCCTTTGCTAGAAGCCGCCGAAATCGGGCGGCTCCCCAGGGGGCGCCTGAGAACTTGCGGGTGTGGCGGAACTGGCAGACGCACCGGATTTAGGTTCCGGCGCCGCAAGGCGTGGGGGTTCAAGTCCCTTCACCCGCACCAGACGTGGCAGAGGATTGAAACACACGATGCAGGTCACTGAGACCCTGAACGACGGCCTCAAGCGCGGCTACCGGATCACCGTGCCCGGCGCGGACCTGACCGCCCGCGTGGACGCCAAGCTGGCCGAGGCCGCGCCCGACATCGAGATGAAGGGCTTCCGCAAGGGCAAGGTTCCCATGGCGCTCCTCAAGAAGCAGTTCGGCGAGCGGCTTCTGGGCGAGGCGATGCAGGAAGTCGTCGATGCGGCGATGGGATCGCATTTCGAGGCGACGGGCGACCGCCCCGCCGCCCAGCCCGAACTCAAGATGGAAGCCGAGGGCGGCTGGAAGGAAGGCGACGACCTGGTCGTGGCGCTGACCTACGAACGCCTGCCCGAGGTGCCCGAGCTTGACCTGTCCACCATCGCGCTCGACCGGCTCAAGGTCACCGCTGGCGAGGCCGAGGTGACCGAGGCGCTCGAGAACCTCGCGAAATCCTCGGCCACCTTCGACGACCGCAAGAAGGGCTCCAAGGCCAAGGACGGCGACCAGGTGGTGATCGACTTCACCGGCAAGCTCGACGGCGAACCCTTCGACGGCGGCGCGGCGACCGACTATCCGCTAGTGCTGGGGTCGAAGTCCTTCATCCCCGGGTTCGAGGACCAGCTGGTCGGCGCCAAGGCGGGCGACGAGGTGGCCGTCAACGTGACCTTCCCCGAGGGGTATCAGGCCGCGAACCTGGCCGGCAAGGCGGTCGTGTTCGACGTGACGGTCAAGGCGGTCAAGGCGCCGGCACCCGCCACGCTCGACGATGATCTGGCCAAGAAGTATGGCGCCGACACGCTCGACGCCTTCAAGACCCAGATCGCCGAACGCCTGGAAGCCGAATACACCGGTGCCGCGCGCGCGGTGGTGAAGCGGGCGCTGCTCGACAAGCTCGATGCCAGCGTGGACTTCGCCCTGCCGCAGACCCTGGTCGATGCCGAGGCCAGCCAGATCGCCCACCAGCTGTGGCACGAGGAACACCCCGACCACCACGGCCACGACCACGACCACATCCACGCGACCGACGAGCACATGGCGCTGGCGAAGCGCCGGGTGAAGCTCGGGCTTCTCCTGGCCGAGATCGGCCGCAAGGCCGAGGTGCAGGTGACCGATGCGGAACTGACCCAGGCCGTGCTGGCGCAAGCCCGCCAGTACCCCGGGCAGGAACGCCAGTTCTTCGAATTCATCCAGAAGAACCCCGGCGCCCGCCAGCAGATCCAGGCCCCGATCTTCGAGGACAAGGTCGTGGACCACATCCTGTCGCTGGCCACGGTCACCGAGAAGTCGGTGGGCAAGGACGACCTGCAGAAGGCGGTCGAGGCGCTGGACGAGCTCTGATCCTTCCCGCTGCCGGGACGCGCAGGGGCCGCCGTCGGGCGGCCCCTTTGCGTTTCAGGCGGTATAGTCGGCGTCCGTCACCGGGTCGCCCCAGGTGACCGACACGCCACCCTCAGCCTCCTGCATCGCCAGGTGCACCATCCCCTCGTGCGGGGCCGCGCCGTGCCAGTGCCGCTCGTGGGGCGCGAACCAGACCGTGTCGCCGGGCGCCAGCGGGATCACCGGCCCGCCCTCGGCCTGGGCCAGCCCGCGCCCCGACAGGACATGGATCGCCTGTCCCAGCGGATGCGTGTGCCAATGCGTCCGCGCGCCGGGCGCAAAGGTCACGCAGGCCGCGCGCAGGCGGGCGGGGTCGGGCGCATCCACCACGGGCGCGATGGTGACACGGCCGGTGAACCAGTCGGCGGGGCCGTCGCGTGCGGGGCAGGCGGCTAGGCTCTGGTGGCGCATGGGGTCCTCCCGGGTTTTGCCCGATGGGACCACGCCGGACCTTGCCCGCGCAAGCCCGGTCGGACAGTCTGTCGGCCCGCAAAGGCCACAGGCTCCCCCATGACCAACCTCCCCGATCCGGACCGCCGCCGGATCTCCACCGGATCCCCGTTCGAGGCCGCGATCGGCTATTCCCGCGCGGTCGTCACCGGCGACTGGGTGTTCGTGGCCGGCACCACCGGCTACGACTATGCGACCATGACCATGCCCGCGGGGGTCGAGGACCAGTGCCGCAACGCGATGGCCACCATCGGGCGGGCGCTCGCGCAGGCGGGGGGCAGCCTCGATGACGTGGTGCAGGTCCGCTACATCCTGCCCGACCGCGCCGACTGGCCCGCCTGCTGGCCGATCACCGCCGACGCCTTCACCCGCGCCCGGCCTGCCGCGACGATGATCGTGGCGGGCCTGCAGGAACCCGAGATGCGGATCGAGATCGAGGTCGTCGCACGGCTGCGCCCGGTCTCCCCGGCGTCCCGGGCCTGACCCGGGACCTCGACCCACCGGGCGTCCGCGGACCCGTTCCGGAAGCCCGCGCCCCGGACGTGATCCGGGGCCTCGACGAAGGCGGGGCGCGCTGACCGTCGAGGTCCCGGGTCAAGCCCGGGACGCCTGAGCGCATTTCGCGAACCGCATGGCCGCAGGGGACGCAGTCTCAGGCCAGCGACTTGTCCATCACATAGGTGTGGATCGGAACCCCGTGGCGCACGAAGTCCTGCCGATGGACCAACCGGAAGCCCTTGTGGACGAAGAAGCCCTTCGCCACTTCGCTCGCCTCCACGAACAGCCGCGACAGGGCCATGTCCTGCGCGGCGCGCTCCAGCCGGTCGTACAGCGCGCTGCCGACCCCCGTGCCGACCACATCGGGGTGGCACTAGAACCGGTCGATGTGACCGTTCGCTTCCAGTTCGATGAACCCCAGCGGCGTGTCGTCCCCGTTTACGGCCACGAACACCGCCCGGCCATCCGACACGCGGGCCAGAAACGCGTCGGCCGCAACGGGCGCGGGGCTCCATCCCTCGACCTGCGCCTGCGAATACCCCCGCAGGCCCACCTCTCGCACGGAGCGGTGAAAGATCAGCGCCAGCGCCGCCGCGTCCCCGGGGGTGAAGGGGCGGATCGTGACGGTCGGTGTCGGGTCGTCGGGCAGGCCGGTGCCCATGCTGCTCCCCCGTGTAGGTGGCGCGCCCCGGACGTGATCCGGGGCCTTGAAGGATCGGGTGCGCCGGGCGGTTCGAGGTCCCGGGTCAGGCCCGGGACGCCTTGGCGCAGGGCCACGGGATCAGCGCCCCAGCGCCGCCGCTTCCGCCGCGAGCCGGGTGATTCCCGCCCAGTCGCCCGACGCGACCATCCCAGCAGGCGCCACCCAGCTGCCGCCCACGCAGACCACATTCGGCAAGGAAAGATACTCGGGCGCGTTCTTCAGGCTGACGCCCCCGGTGGGGCAGAAGGTGATCTGCGGGATCGGCGCCCCGATGGCCTTCAGCGCCGCCGCCCCGCCCGACGCCTCGGCGGGGAAGAACTTCATCGTGGTGTAGCCGCGCTCCATCAGGACCATCGCCTCGGTCACCGTGGCGGCCCCCGGCAGCAGCGGCAGGCCCGCCTCCTCGCAGGCCGACAGCAGCCGGTCCGTGGCCCCGGGTGCCACCCCGAACCGTGCGCCCGCATCGACCGCCCGTTTCACGTCGTCGGGCGTCAGCAGCGTGCCCGCACCGACCATGCCGCCCGGCACGGCAGCCATCGCCCGGATCGCGGGCAGGGCGGCGGGCGTGCGCAAGGTCACCTCGAGCGCGGGCAGGCCCCCCGCCACCAGCGCCGCCGCCAGATCGGCCGCGCGCGCGGCATCGTCGATCACCAGCACCGGGATCACCGGCGCCAGCCTGCAGACCGCGAGCGTCGCAGCGCTCGCCTGAACCGGGGTCATCGCCATGTCGCCCTCACACCACCACGCCCGCGCCCGTCTCGGCGGTGCCGACCACCTGCCGGAACATCCCGAACAACTCGCGCCCGATGCCGTAGCCGTTCGCGCTCAGGTCCGCCACCACCAGCGGGCGCGCGTCGAACCCATCCACCACCGCGTCGATCGTCCCCGCCACCGCATCGACCCGCACGATATCGCCATCCCTGAGCCGCGCCAGCGGCCCGCCCGCCGCCGCCTCGGGCGAGACATGGATCGCCGCGGGCACCTTGCCCGATGCCCCCGACATCCGCCCGTCGGTCACCAGCGCCACCTTCAGCCCCCGGTCCTGCAGGACCGACAGCGTCGGCGTCAGCGAATGCAACTCGGGCATTCCGTTCGCCTGCGGGCCCTGGAACCGCACCACCACCACCACATCGGACGTGAACTCGCCCGCCTTGAACGCGGCCTTCACCGCGTCCTGGCTGTGGAAGATGCGCGCGGGCGCCTCGATCACCTGGCGCTCGGGGGCCACCGCCGACACCTTCATGATCCCGCGTCCGAGGTTCCCCTTCAGGTCCTTGAGCCCGCCCGAGGGCTGGAACGGATCGCCCGCAGGCCGCAGGATGCGGTCGTTCAGCGTGGCGTCGGGTCCGTCCTCCCACACAAGGGCCCCATCCCGCAGCTTCGGCTCGCGGGTGTAGACCGCCAGCCCGTCCCCCGCGACCGCCATGGCGTCCGCGTGCAGCAGCCCCCCGTCCAGCAACTGGGCGATCAGGTACTGCAAGCCCCCCGCCGCGTGGAAATGGTTCACGTCGGCCAGCCCGTTGGGATAGACCTTGGCCATCAGGGGCACCACGTCCGAGATGTCGGCGAAGTCCTGCAGGTCCAGATGCACCCCCGCCGCGCGGGCCATGGCGGGCAGGTGCAGCACCAGGTTCGTGGACCCGCCCGTGGCCATCAACCCGACGATCCCGTTGACGAAGGCGCGTTCGTCCAGGATGCGCCCCACGGGACGGAAGTCGTTGCCCAGGGCCGTGATCTCCAGCGCGCGCTTGGCCGCGGCATCGGTCAGGGCATCCCGCAGGGGCGTGCCGGGGTTCACGAAGCTCGCGCCGGGCAGGTGCAGGCCCATCACCTCCATCAGCATCTGGTTGGTGTTGGCCGTGCCGTAGAAGGTGCAGGTGCCCGGACCGTGATAGGACGCCATCTCGGCCGCCATCAGCGCCTCGCGCCCGACCTCGCCGGTGGCGAACTGCTGGCGGACCTTGGACTTCTCGTCGTTCGGCAGGCCGCTGGTCATCGGCCCGGCCGGAATGAACACGGCCGGTATGTGCCCAAAGGTCGCCGCGGCCATGATCAGGCCCGGCACGATCTTGTCGCAGACGCCGAGGTAAACCGCCGCATCGAACGTGTTGTGGCTCAGCGACACCCCCGCCGCCAGCGCGATCACGTCGCGTGAGAACAGCGACAGCTCCATCCCCGGCTGGCCTTGCGTCACCCCGTCGCACATGGCGGGCACGCCGCCCGCCACCTGCGCCGTGGCGCCCGCCGCCCGGGCTGCCGCCTTGATCCGCGCGGGGTAGGTCTCGAACGGCTGATGCGCCGACAGCATGTCGTTGTAGGCGGTGACGATCCCGAGGTTCGGCGCCCGCCCCTCGGCGAGCCGGTCCTTGTCCGGCCCCATCGCGGCATAGGCATGGGCCTGATTCCCGCAGGACAGGTGCGCGCGGGCCACCCCCGCCTCGGCTGCGCGGGCCAGCCGGTCCAGATAGGCGGCGCGGGCATCGTGCGAGCGGTCGCGGATGCGGTCGGTCACGCGGGCGATGGTGGGGTGCAGGGTCATGGCGTCCTCCGGGTCGGGCAGGGGCTGGCCGATCTATACCCCGTTACCGCTAACGGCGCCAGCCTGCGCGGCGCCGCGGCATCTTATCCGACCAAAGGAATCGGATTTACAAACCCGACCAATTCACTCAGGCTCGACCCAGATACCAGGACGCCGAAATGATCGTCTGCCACTGCCTGAACATCAGCGACCGCGACATCCACGCCGCCATCGACTGGATGCGCGCCGCCGATCCCCAGACCATCATCACCCCCGGCAAGGTCTATCACGCGCTGGGCCACCAGCCCGACTGCGGCGGCTGCATGCCGTTGTTCCTTGCCACGCTGCGCGAGAACCCGAATACTGAAGTCCCCATGACGCTGCGCGGCCTGCGCCGCCCGGCCACACAGGAAAAGAAGGCACATGAAGGGCGATCCCAAGGTCATCGACTATCTCAACCGCGCGCTGCGCAGTGAACTGACCGCAGTCAGCCAGTACTGGCTGCACTACCGCCTGCAGGAGGACTGGGGCCTGGGCCACATGGCCCGCAAAAGCCGCGAGGAGAGCATCGAGGAGATGCACCACGCCGACCGCTGCATCGCGCGGATCATCTTCCTGGAAGGCCACCCGAACCTGCAGAAGCTCGACCCGCTGCGCATCGGCCAGACCCCGCGCGAGTCGATGGAATGCGACCTTGCCGCCGAATACGATGCGCGGACCCTGTACAAGGAAGCCCGCGAATACTGCCGCGAGGCGGGCGACTACGTCACCATGCAGCTGTTCGAGGGATTGCTGAAGGACGAGGAAGGCCACATCGACTTCCTGGAAACCCAGATCGGCCTGCACGACAAGCTGGGCGACGAGCGGTTCATGCTGCTCAACGCATCGAAATTCGACGCGGAAGAGCCCGGCAAGGACTGACCCCGCCCCACGCGCAAAAGCAAAAGGGCCGCCCGGTGGGGGCGGCCCTTCGTCCGTCCGGTGCTGACCGGTGTTACCGGTCGTCGTCCTGGCTGGCCGACCCGATGTCGTCGAACAGTTCGGCGATCTCGAACTCGGCGGCGGCTTCTTCCTCGGCCGCGCGGTCCTGGATCGACTTGCCCGACGCCTGAAGCTCGGCTTCCTCGGCCGTGCGGGCGACGTTCAGCGTCACCGTGACCGTGACCTCGGGGTGCAGGTGCACCGCGACGTCGTGCAGCCCCAGTTCCTTGATCGGGCGGTTCATCTCGACCTGGCGCTTGTCCAGCGAGAAGCCGCCCGCCGTCGCCGCATCGGCCACGTCGCGGGGCGTCACCGACCCGAACAGGGCGCCGGTGTCGGACGCCGACCGCAGGATGACGAACTTCGACCCGTCCAGACGCTCGCCAAGCGCTGCGGCTTCCTTGCGGGTCTCCAGGTTCCGCGCCTCGAGCTGCGCCTTCTCGGTCTCGAACCGCTTCATGTTGGCGTCGTTGGCGCGCAGCGCCTTGCCCTGCGGCAACAGGAAGTTGCGCGCATAGCCGTCGCGCACCTTCACCACTTCGCCCATCTGGCCCAGCTTGGCCACGCGTTCCAGAAGAATGACCTGCATGATCGGGGTCCCCTTACTTCACGGCGTAGGGCAGAAGGGCGAGGAAGCGCGCACGCTTGATCGCCGCGGCCAGTTCGCGCTGCTTCTTCTGCGACACCGCAGTGATGCGCGACGGCACGATCTTGCCGCGCTCCGAGATGTAGCGCTGCAAGAGGCGCACGTCCTTGTAGTCGATCGCGGGCGCGTTGTCGCCCGAGAACGGGCAGACCTTGCGGCGGCGGAAAAACGGTTTGGTAGCCATGGGATACGTTCCTTTCTTCCGTCAGAACCGGCGCGGGCCGCGGTCGTCGCGGGGGCGGTCGCCGTCGCGGTCGGGGCGCGGGCCGCGATCCTCGCGCGGGCGGTCACCACGGTCGGGCCCCCGATCACCACGAGGCCCGCGGTCGTCGCGGTCGCCCCGCGGACCACGGTCATCGCGGTCGTCGCGCTTCTGCATCTGCGCCGACGGGCCGTCCTCGTGCGCATCGACCTTGATCGTCAGCACGCGCATGACGTCGTCATGCAGGCGCATCAGGCGCTCCATCTCCTGCACGGCGGGCGCGGGCGCGTCGGTGCGCAGGAAGGCATAGTGCCCCTTGCGGTTCTTGTTGATCTTGTAGGCCATCGTCTTGACGCCCCAGTACTCGGACCCGAGGACCTTGCCCCCGTTGTCCGACAGGACCGTCACGAAGTGCTCGATCAGCCCTTCGGCCTGCGTGTTCGTCAGATCCTGACGCGCGATGAACACATGCTCGTAAAGAGGCATGCTTGCTTCCCATCTCTCGGGCGCACTTCATAGGGCGGGGTCGATCTTCCGTGTCCCGCCCACGAGAGGCTGCGCCGGTTTCGTGTCTCACGGAAGAATGCGGCCTTATACAGGGATTCGCCTGCACGGCAAGGGCGCGGTCCCCTGCGCGAAAACGGCCGGGTTCAGTCCCAATTCGGCCCGGTTCGCAGGGTACGACCGGCCTCACCTGGGGCGCGGGGGTGACAGGCAGGTAAGGGGTCCGGATGCCGGCTTTGGCGGGTGATG
>DBBA01000058.1:0-159 GCA_002291955.1 Rhodobacteraceae bacterium UBA996
AGGCCATGCAGGGCCTTGCCGAGACCCTGCGCGATCAGCAGGGGCTGAGCGACGAGACATTCGGCGACCTGCAGGACCAGTTCGGCCAGGGCCAACCAGGTCAGCAGCCTGGGCAACAGCCCGGACAGGGTCAGCAGCCGGGGCAACCCGGGCAGGGTC
>DBBA01000058.1:568-8133 GCA_002291955.1 Rhodobacteraceae bacterium UBA996
CAGGGTCAGGGCGACCAGCCCGGCGGCAGCCTGGCCGAGCGGCAGCAGGCGCTGCGCGACGAGTTGAACCGCCAGCTGGGCCAGCTTCCGGGCGTGGGCGAGGGAGCGCGCGATGCGCTGGACCGGGCGGGCCGCGCCATGGACGGCGCGGAACAGGCGCTGCGGGACCAGGACTTTGCCGAAGCCCTGGACCAGCAGAGCGAGGCGATCGAGGCGCTGCGCGAAGGGATGCGCGAACTGGGCGAGCAGATGGCCCAGGAGCAGCAGCAGGGCGACCAGGGCCAGGCGATGGGGCAGGCTGGACAGGCGCAGCGGATGGACCCGCTGGGCCGCGATGCGGGCAACATCGGGCGGCTGGGCACGGACGAGCAGATGCTTGGCAACGAGGACGTCTATCGCCGGGCGCGCGACCTTCTGGACGAGATCCGGCGGCGCGCGGGCGAGCAGGAGCGGCCGGATGCCGAGCTTGACTACCTGCGTCGCCTGCTGGACCGGTTCTGATCGCGGCGGACGACCGTCGGCCCGCCCCCGGCAGGGGTTGCCGCGGCAGGGCGCATGAGGGTGGCGACCCTGCCTGCTAGCCGGCGCCGGACAGCGTGGTCGCGATCCAGCCGCGCAGGGCGTTGACGCTGTCCACGTAAGCTGCCAGCGGCGCGCGCAGCGACGGCACCGAATCCGCCAGCGTGGGTGCCAGGACATAGACCAGCGCCGCGGCGGCGACGAACAGGAGCGGGATCAGGAGACCTGCACCGAACCCGCGGCGCGGCGCGGTGGTGGTCTGGCTGTCCGTCGCGGACTCATCGGACGTGGGATCGCCGCGCAGACCCGACGAGATGCTCTCGACGTCGGGCAGGCTGTCGCGCCGGGACGATGACGCGGCCACGGCGGCGGCAAGCGAGCCGCCGGCGCCCTGCGGCAGGGCGGACAGGTCGGCGCTGCGCTGGATGGCGCGGGGCGCGGGCGGGGAGGCCGGCAGGTCGAAGTCGCCCTGCGTCTCGATCGACGGACGACGCTCGGCCGCGCGGGCCTGCACCTCGCGCTCGGCTTCCTCGCGCAGAAGGGCGCGGGTGGCCTCGTCAAGCGTAGGACGCTCGGCCTCGGCCGGGGTGTCCGCGGGGGACGGGTCCGGCGCCTGCGGTCGGGCGGCTGCCGGTGCCACCGCGGGATCGGCGGGCGGGATCGGCGGAAACGCTTCGGCCGGGCGGGTGGCCGCGGCCGGTTCCGGGGCGGGCGGGGGAACGTCGGCCTCGGGCCCGGGCGAGACGGGCGGATCCTCGACCACCCGGCGGACCGAGGTGGCAACCGCGCTTTGCGGGCGCTGGAACCAGGTGTGGCCGCAGTTCGAACACTGGACGTCGCGGCCCATGTCGGGAATGACGCGGGCGTCCACCTCGTACTGGGCGCCGCAGTTCGGGCAGGTGATCCGCATGTCGCCCCCTTAGTCCTGTCGCACCGTCTGATGCAGTTGTCCGGTGCAAGCGCCCGGCGGGGCGTTTCAGGCAGACCGGTCGCCGCATCCTGCAACGAAAACGTTGAGTGACAGTAACAATCGGGGCCGGAAAGGAAAAGTGCCGCCGTCCGACGCGCATTGAAAGCGCGGTGCGGCTGAGGCAAAAGTGCCGCGCCGCCCGGGCGGATCGCATCCGCACGGCCGGGGTCCGCGCCTGCAGGTGCAGGCGGGCAGCCAAGGATCGGGGGGCCCGTGGTCGAGTTCGAGGACGTGGCGGTGGACTACGGCGCGGGCGACCTTCTGGCCGAGGTGTCGCTGGCGCTGTCGCCGGGGTCCTTCCACTTTCTGACGGGCCCGTCCGGGGCGGGCAAGACGTCGCTTCTGCGCCTGATCTCGGCCGAGATCGCACCGACGCGCGGGCGGGTGCGCCTGTTCGGCGAGGATCCGGCCGGGATGGACCGCGACGGGATTGCCCGGCTGCGGCGGCGGATCGGGCTGGTGCACCAGGATTGCCAGTTCCTGGACCATCTGACCCTGGCCGAGAACGTGGCGCTGCCGCTGCTGGCGGCGGGGCATGATCCGGCGGCGGCGTCCCAGGATATCGCGGCGCTGCTGGGCTGGGTCGGGCTGGCGCGGCAGGCGGATGCGCTGCCGCCCACGCTGTCGGGGGGCGAGCGGCAGCGCACCGCCATCGCCCGGGCCGTCATCATGGACCCCGACCTGATCCTGGCCGACGAGCCGACCGGCAACATCGACTGGGACATGTCGCTGCGCCTGATGACGCTGTTCGTGGAGCTGAACCGGCAGGGCAAGACAGCGGTGGTGGCCACCCATGACCTTGCGCTGATCCGGGCGGTCAAGGCGCAGACGCAGGCACGGGTGCTGCGCATCGCGGGGGGCCGGGTGGCGCTGGCGGGGGCGGACCTGTGAGGGTGCCTGCCATGTTGCCCGCCGCCCTGCGCAGCGACACGCCCGCGGGCCGGATCGTGCCGCCGTCCGGCGCGGCGGCGCGGCTTGTCCCGCTGACCTCGGCGGCGATGGCGCTGCTGGCGGTCCTGGCCGTGGCCGTGGCGCTGGCTGCGGGGCGGATCGCCGACCGCTGGGAGACCGGCCTTGCCGGAACCGCGACGGTGCGGATCAGCGCGCCCCCCGACCAGATGGCCGCGCAGGTGCGGGGCGCGATCCGGGTGCTGGAGACGACGCCGGGCGTGACCCTGGTGCGCGAGATGTCACCCGAGGACCGGCAGGCGCTGCTGGCGCCCTGGGTGGGCGGCGACCTGCCGCTGGACACCCTGCCCCTGCCCGCGATCCTGGAGGTGGTCGAAGGCGCGGGCGGCGTGGATGCGCAGGGGTTGCGCCTGCGGCTGGCGGCCGAGGTGCCCGGCGCGGTCTATGACGACCATTCCCGCTGGCGCGTGCCGCTGGTGCAGACGGCGCGGGGCGTGCGGACGGCGGGGCTGGTGGCTCTGGGGCTGATCGGCGCGGTGGGCGCGGTGCTGGTCGCGGTGGCAACCCAGGCCGCGCTGGCCGAGAACCTGTCCGTGATCCGCACGCTGCGCCAGATCGGCGCGCGCGACAGCTTCATCGCGCGGGCCTTTGTCCGGCGCATGACCCTGCGCACCGCGGGTGGCGCGGTGCCGGGGGCGCTGGCGGGGGCCGTGGTCCTGGCGATGGTGCCGACGGCGCCGGGGGGCCTGCTGGA
Organism: Rhodobacteraceae bacterium UBA996; assembly: GCA_002291955.1. GTDB lineage: Bacteria > Pseudomonadota > Alphaproteobacteria > Rhodobacterales > Rhodobacteraceae > UBA996. The sequence continues at coordinate 3,721 of DBBA01000058.1, forward strand.
CGGGGTGGCGCCCGCGGGGGCCGACTGGCTGTGGACGCTGGCCGTGCCGGTGGTGGCGGCGGTCGTGGCTTTTGCGGCGGCCCGCGTGACCGCGTTCCGGCTTCTCAGGAGGGTGCCGTGATGGTGCAGCTGGTGCGGTCGCTGGTGTTCAACGTCTCGATGTATGTGGCAATGGCGGTAATGGCAGTCGTCTATCTGCCCTGGGCGCTGGTCAGCCCCGAGGGCGCGCGCCGGGCCTGCCATGACTATTGCCGCTATGTCCTGTGGACGGCGCGCTGGATGGTCGGCCTGCGGGTCGAGGTGCGGGGCACGCCGCCCGTGGAAGAGGTGCTTGTCGCGGCCAAGCACCAGTCGTTCCTGGACATCCTGGTGATCTTTCACGCCATGCCGCGGCCGAAGTTCATCATGAAGCGCGAGCTTCTGTATGCGCCGATCCTGGGGCAGTACGCGTGGCGCATCGGTTGCGTCCCGGTGAATCGCGGCAAGCGCGGCCAGGCGATTGCCAGGATGCTGGCCGATGTGGCGCGGGGGGCGGTCGATCCGGGGCAGCTGGTGATCTACCCGCAGGGCACCCGCGTCGCGCCGGGGGCGAAGCTGCCCTACAAGGTCGGGACGGCCGCGCTTTACCAGCAGCTGGGCCAGCCCTGCGTGCCGGTGGCCACCAACGTGGGCCTGTTCTGGCCCAAGCGCGCGATCCTGCGCCGACCCGGTACGGCGGTGGTCGAGTTCCTGCCGACCCTGCCGCCGGGTCTGGCAAAGGAGGAGTTCATGCAGCGTCTGGAGCAGGCGGTCGAGACACGGTCCGATGCCCTGGCTGCCGACGCGCAGATCGGCCGTTGACCCCTGCGAAACGCAGTGTTTCCCGGGGCTTGCGGCAAGGTTGTGGCCATGATCGGGGCCGTTCCAAGGATTGGTGAACGGTGAATTGTTCGCGAAACCTTTAGGAATTGCCTGCCATATGGCGATCCGGTGCGGTAACCTCTCATCAAGGTTGCTTCTCTGTTGACCATGTCCCGGATATGCCCAGAAGTTGTGACGGATTTCGCGTGTTCTCGAATTCAGCGGGCCCCGATGCTGCCGCGTATCGGGCGTCGGGGGCCGCAATCCTGACTCGGTGGATCGGTAGCCGGTGCCTGTCGCACGGGGCCCGCAAGGTGCTGCGACAGTGTTCGGTTCACGGTGTTCGGGTGTGGACGAGTGATGCGGGTCCCGGCTGCGGCGACACAACCCTGATGGGCTGTTCGGCGCGGGCGCGTAACTTGTGGTTGTGTCAGAAGTCAGGACTTGGTAAGCATGTCGCGTAACGAGATGGATCCGGCGGGTAACGGAACCGAAATGCCAGCCTGGCTTGATCGCCTTGCGAACACCCCGATGCCGAACCGGCGCGCGTCGGACGCGCTGAGCGCGGCCGCACTCACCCCGAAGCCGGCCGATCCCGCCCCAGCCGACCCCGAGGCCGCCACCGTCCGCGGTCTGTGGTCGCTTCCGGGCTTCGGTCCGATGCTGCGGATCGCGACATCCTTTGGTCCGGTGCCGGCGCAGGCCCTGCGCAAGCGCGACCTGGTGCGCACCCGGTCGGGCGAGTTCCGCAAGATCGAATGGGTGGACCGGATGGTGCTGGACGAGGGGTTCCTGAAATCGGTCCCGTCCGCCCTGCCGGTGCTGGTGCGCGCGGGGGCGCTGGGTGGGGGCCTGCCCGCGAACGACATCCTGGTGTCGCCCGAACAGGTGCTGTGCATCGCCGCGCCCGGCACGGCGCCGCGCCATGTGGTGGCGCGGGACCTGCTGACCCGGCCGGGCGTGATGCGCAAGCCCGAGCAGATCTTCACCTATACCCGCTTCCACTGCGGCGAGCCGGCCGAGGTTCAGGCCGAAGGGCTGTGGCTGGCGGCAAACCCGCCCGGGATCAGCTAGGGCGCGTTCCGTCCGCGAGGCACGTCACGCAGCGGGACCGCGTGCGCCCGTCAGGCCGCGAGGCCGCGTGCCCCCATGTCCAGGAACTTGCGCCGCCGGTCGGCGACCAGCTTGTCGCCGCTCTTGCCCGACAACTCGCCCAGAGCCTTGCCGATCGCCTTGCCCACGGCGGTGATCGTGGCCGCCCGGTCGCGCTGCGCGCCGCCCACGGGTTCGGGCACGATGGCGTCGATCACGCCCAGCTTCATCAGGTCCTGCGCGGTCAGGCGCAGCGCCTCGGCCGCCTCGCGCATCTTCTCGGCATCCTTCCACAGGATCGACGCGCAGCCTTCGGGCGAGATCACCGAATAGATCGCGTGTTCCAGCATCAGGACGCGGTTGGCCGTGGCGAACGCCACCGCGCCGCCTGACCCGCCTTCGCCGATCACGACCGTCACCATCGGCACCCGCAGGCGCAGGCAGGTCTGGGTGGACCGGGCGATGGCCTCGGACTGGCCGCGCTCCTCGGCGCCCTTGCCGGGATAGGCGCCGGGCGTGTCGATCAGGGTGACGACCGGCAGGCCGAAGCGGTCGGCGAGGTCCATCAGGCGGATCGCCTTGCGGTAGCCCTCGGGTCGCGCCATGCCGAAGTTGCGTTCGATCCGGGTCTTGGTGTCGTGCCCCTTCTCGTGGCCGATGACCACGACGGGCTTGTCGTCGAGCCGGGCAAGGCCGCCCATCACGGCGAGGTCTTCCGCAAAGTTGCGGTCGCCCGCGAGCGGCGTCCATTCGGTGAACAGCGCGTCGATGTAGTCCTTGCAGTGCGGCCGGTCGGGGTGGCGCGCGACCTGGCATTTCCGCCAGGGCGTCAGGTCCTTGTAGAGGTCGCGCAGAAGCTGCTCGGCCTTCTTGTCGAGGGCGGCGGCTTCCTTCTCGACATCCATGCCCTTGTTCTGGCGGGCCAGCGCGCGCAGTTCCTCGGCCTTGCCCTCGATCTCGGCAAGCGGCTTCTCGAAGTCGAGGTAGTTCATGCGGACAGGCTCCCCCCGGGGCAGGTCGGGCAGATATGCCCACGCCGGGGCCGGGATGCAACCTGCCCCGGCGGCCTTGGGTCAAGGTCGGGCGGGGTCAGTCCATCAGCGCGCGCAGGTGCGCGACGACCGAGCGTGCCAGCACGTCGGGGACATAGCCGCCTTCCAGCACACTGACGATGCGGCCTTGCGCGTGCCGGTCAGCCAGCTGGCGCAGTTCGCGGGTGATCCAGGCGAAATCCGGGTCGGTCAGGGCCAGGCCCGACATGTCGTCCTGCTGGTGCGCGTCGAACCCGGCCGAGACCATGACAAGGTCGGGCGCGAAGGCGTCGATGGCAGGGAGCCAGGCATCCGTCGCCGCCGCGCGGAAGGCGGCACCGCCCTGCCCTTCCGCGAGCGCCAGGTTCACCAGACGGTCGGTGCGGCAGGGCTGGCCGGTATGCGGGTAGAACGGGTGCTGGAAGCTGTTGCACAACAGGACGCGGGGGTCGCCGCGAAAGATGTCCTCGGTCCCGTTGCCGTGGTGGGCGTCGATGTCCACGATCGCCACGCGCGCCGCGCCATGCGCCGCCAGCGCATGCGCCGCGCCCACCGCCACGTTGTCGAAGAAGCAGAACCCCATCGCGCGGTCGCGTTCCGCATGGTGGCCGGGCGGGCGGACGGGGCAGAAGGCATGCCGCGTACGGCCGGTCATCACCAGATCCACCGCAAAGACCACCGCGCCTGCCGCGTGCAGCGCGGCGGTCAGGGTGCCGGGCGTCATCCAGGTGTCGTCGTCGATATCGACCTCGCCCGTCGCGGGTGCGCGGGCGAACAGGTCGTCCAGATACCCCGCCCCGTGGACGCGCAGAAGCTGTTCCCGCGTCGCCTCGGGCGCCTCCCAGTGGCGGCAGACGAAGTCGAGGCCCGAGGCGATGAGCTGGTTGTAGATCGCATCGAGCCGCCCCGGCACGTCGGGGTGGCCCCGTCCGGGGTCATAGGCGCGGCAGGCGGGGTGGCTGACGATGGCGGTCATCTGAGCGTCACGGACGGGGTCTCATAGCGGGCGGCTGACGTGCATGATCCCGGCGTCGTCGGTGTCGCGCCGGGCGACAAAGCCGAGGTCGGCCATCAGCGCCAGCATCGGCGCGTTGTCCGACAGCACCTCGCCCTCGATCCGCGTCAGGCCCTGCCCGCGCGCGGCGTCCATCAGCGCGACCATCAGGCGGCTGCCCAGCCCCATGCCGCGCCGCCCCTCGCCCACCGCCACCGCGAATTCGCAACTGGTGCGGTCGGGGTTCACGGCATAGCGGGCGACGCCGGCCTGAACCTCGACCCCGTCTTCCTCGGTCACGGCGATCAGCGCCATTTCGCGCGCATAGTCGATCTGCGTCAGCCGGGCGAGCATCTCGGGCGAGAGTTCCTCGATCGCCTGCATGAAGCGGTAGCGCCGCGCCACTGGCGACAGGGACCCACGGAAGTCCTGCGTCAGCGCCGCGTCCTCGGGGCT
>DBBA01000396.1:0-239 GCA_002291955.1 Rhodobacteraceae bacterium UBA996
GGGGGCTGCGGGGGCGGAGGGGGCCGCGCGCAGCTTCTGGCTGCGCGGGCGGCTGATCGCGGACGATCTGGCGGCGGTGGGCATCGACGTGAACTGCACGCCCTGCTGCGATGTGGCGGGGCCTGCGACCCATCCGTTCCTGCGGAACCGCTGTCTGGGGACCGATGCCGCGACGGTAGCCGCCCATGCGCGCGCCTGGGCGGACGGGCAGATGGCAGGCGGCGTGCTGCCGGTGCTGA
>DBBA01000396.1:554-8604 GCA_002291955.1 Rhodobacteraceae bacterium UBA996
GCGGCGTGCTGCCGGTGCTGAAGCACATGCCGGGGCATGGGCGGGCGGTGGTGGACAGTCACCACGACCTGCCGGTCGCCGATGCAGAGGTGGACACGCTGGAGGCCACCGATTTCGCCCCGTTCCGGGCGCTGTCCGACCTGCCGATGGGGATGACCGCGCATGTGGTCTATCCCGCGCTTGACGACCGCCCGGCGACCTTGTCGCCGGTGATGGTGGAGGTGATCCGCGCGCGGATCGGGTTCGCGGGCCTGTTGATGACCGACGACCTGTCGATGCAGGCGCTGGCGGGGGATGTGGGGTCGCGCGCGGGGGCGGCGATCGCGGCGGGCTGCGATCTGGCGCTGCACTGCAACGGACGCCTGGACGAGATGGCGGCCGTGGTCGCCGCAGTGGGGGCGATGACCCCCGCCGCCTGCGTACGGGGCGCGGCGGCGCTTGCCCGCCGGTCCGCCCCCGATCGGGTGGGCGGTCCGGTTGACAAGGGTGCGCTAGTCGCGGAACTGTCGGTGCTTGTGTCCCCTCGCTGACCGGCGGTCCTTCCCGATGGACGATTTCGACACCGGACCCCTGATGGCGTTGCCGGTCGCCGACCGGCTGGCGGCCGAGGCGCTGGTGGTGGACGTGGACGGGTTCGAGGGGCCGCTCGACCTGCTGGTGACGCTGGCGCGCGCGCAGAAGGTGGACCTGCGGCGGATTTCCGTCCTTGCGCTGGCGGAACAGTACCTGGCCTTCGTCGAACGCGCGCGGGCGCTGCGGCTGGAGCTTGCGGCGGATTACCTGGTGATGGCGGCGTGGCTCGCCTACCTCAAGTCGCGGTTGCTGCTGCCGCCCGACCCCGAGGAAGAGGGTCCGTCGGGCGAGGATCTGGCGGCGCATCTGGCGTTCCAGCTGGCGCGGCTGGAAGCGATGCGCGATGTAGGCGCGCGGCTGATGGGGCGCGACCGGCTGGGCCGCGACCGGTTCGTGCGGGGCATCCCCGAGGACGTGACGGCGCAGCGGCGCGTGCGCTGGACGGCGACGCTGCTGGACCTGATGCAGGCCTATGCGCGTATCCGCACGAAGGACGAGTTCCGCCCCTTTGCGTTCGACCGGACCGGCATCCTGACGATGGAGCAGGCGCTGGAGCGGCTGCGCGGGATGATCGGGTTCGCGGGCGACTGGGCCGACCTGATGTCGTTCCTGCCGGACGGCTGGGGGACGGATCCCGCCCGCCGCCGGTCGGCGGCGGCGGCGACGTTCGCGGCCTCGCTGGAACTGGTGAAGGCAGGGCAGATCGAGTTGCGGCAGGAGGGCGCGTTCGCGCCCCTGCGCCTGCGGCGGCGGCCGCCCCCGGCGCCGAAGGGGGCGGCCTGAATGGCGGATCTTCGCGCTGTCTCCGACGAGCCGCCGCTGTTCGCGCCCCCGGACATGGCCGAGCAGGAGCGGATGGTCGAGGCGATCCTGTTCGCCAGCCGTGATCCGGTGACGGTGGCCGAGATGTCCGCCCGGATGCCGCACGGGTCCGACCCGTCCGAGGCGGTGCGCGCGCTGGCTGCGCACTACGCGGGGCGCGGGGTCGAGGTGGTGCGGGTGGGCGATGCCTGGGCGATCCGCACCGCGGCGGACCTTGGTTTCCTGATGCGGCGCGAGGTGGTCGAAGAGCGGAAGCTGTCGCGCTCGGCGATCGAGACGCTGGCGATCATCGCCTATCACCAGCCGGTGACGCGGGCCGAGATCGAGGAGATCCGCGGCGTGGCGGTCAGCCGGGGCACGGTGGACCTGCTGATCGAGCTGGGCTGGGTGCGCTTCGGGCGGCGGCGGATGACGCCGGGACGCCCGGTGACCTTTGTCGTGACGCAGGGGTTCCTCGACCACTTCGGCCTCGAATCGGCGCGCGACCTGCCGGGGCTTGCGGACCTGCGCGCGGCGGGTCTGCTGGACGGGCGCGCCGCACCCGACATCGGCGGCCGCGCGGCCGAGGACGCGGATGACGAGACCGATGGAGCGCCCGCGACGGGGCAGGACGAACTGTTCGGAGACGCACCATGACGCTTGAGGGACTGATCCGCATGGTGATGCGCCGCCTGTTCGGGCGGCTGTTGAACCGGGGCATCGACCGGGGCATCGACATGGTCGCGGGCAGCGGCAAGGGGGCGCGCGGCGCAGGAAGCCCTGCCGACCGTGCCCGCGCGCGGCAGGCGCGCGAGCTGGCCAAGCGGGCGCGCAAGGCGGCGCGGCTGACGCGGCGGTTCTAGGGGCAACCGGGCGGGGCGGGGGGGCGCTGCCCCCCCGGGTCCGCGGACGCGGACCTCCCCCCGGGGTATTTGGGCAAGGGTGAGGGACCAGAGCCATCTTTCGCCAGGTGCCTCGACGCGGAGGCAGGACGCGCCGTGCCATCTGCCGGGTGGCCGGCGTCGGCCGTCAGCGGAAGTGCTTGGACAGCTTCAGGCCCTGGCCCTGGTAGTTCGAGGACAGACCCGCGCCGTACAGCCGGTCCGGCGCCGCCGCCATCTGTTCGTAGATCAGCCGGCCCACGCCCTGGCCGTGCTCGAGCGCAAAGGGTGCCTCGTGGCAGCGCACCTCGAGCACGCCGCGGGACCCGGCGCCGCCCGCAGGCGCCCAGCCGAAGCCCGGGTCGAAGAAGCCCGCGTAGTGCACCCGGAATTCGCCGACCATCGCCAGATAGGGCGCCATCTCGGCCGCAAAGCCCGGCGGCACGGTCACCGCTTCGCGGCTGACGAGGATGTAGAACGCGCCGGGGTCGAGGATCACGCGGCCCCGGTCGGCGCGCAGGTCGTCCCAGAACTCGGCCGGGTCGTAGTGGCCGAGGCGTCCCAGGTCGATCACGCCGGAATGGGGCTTGGCGCGCCAGCCGACGCGGGTGCCGTCGCGCGGCGACAGGTCCACCGAGAAGCCGAGCCCGCCGTCGATCACCGGGTCGGTGTCCACCAGCGGGGTCGCGGCGTGCAGGGCGGCGAGGTCGGTGTCGGACAGGGCCGCCTGGCCGCGGCGGAAGCGGATCTGGTTCAGCCGCATCCCCGGCCGCACCAGCACCGAGAAGGACCGCGGGCAGATTTCCGCGTAGAGCGGCCCGGTGTAGCCCGGCGCGATGCGGTCGAATTCGACGCCCCCGTCGGTGATGGTCCGCGTCAGGAGGTCGAGCCGCCCGGTGGAGGATTTCGCATTGGCGGTCGCCGACAGGTCGGCGGGCAGGGCGAGGGATTCCATCAGCGGCACGAGGTAGACGCAGCCGCGTTCCAGGACCGCGCCATCGCGCAGGTCGATCCGGTGCATCTCGAATTCCGGGATGCGGTCGGCCACGCGCCGCCCGGCACCCGCCAGGAACGAGGCGCGGATGCGCCAGGCGACGGTGCCCAGGCGCAGGTCCACCGAGGCGGGCTGGATCTGGTCGTCGCTCAGGGGTGCGTCCGCGGTGATCGCCCCCGCGGCGGCCAACGCGCAAATCCGGTGGTCGGGCAGGACGCCCGCGGTGGCGGTCGCAGGGGTCATGGCAGGGTCGCCGGGCGGGGGAGTGTGATGGTCGGGCTAGCAGGACTTGAACCTGCGACCTTCCGCCCCCCAGACGGACGCGCTACCAGGCTGCGCCATAGCCCGACGCGGGAGTGTTCATACCCGTTCCCGCGCCGGGGGCAAGGCCCAAACGCCGGGTTTGCGCACCGGCCCGACCGGGGGTGTTGTCCGGCGCCGCCCGGTGTCGCGGGGCTGGCGGGAGCGGGGGCTGCCGTCACGGATCGGCCCGGTCCATCCGCCCGCGCACCGCGGCGAGGCGCTGGAACAGCAGGGTCAGGCGGTCGTCTGGCCGGTGCGGGAGGCGTCGCGGGATGGCAGGCCTGCGGGGACCGAGGCCGGGCAGCGGGTCCGCGTCCGTCGGGTCGGGGGGGATCGCGGGTAGCCGCAAGCGCGGACCGGCCACGTCGGACGGGCTGTCCGCGGTGGGGCGGGGCGTGTCCAAGAGCCGGTCGAACAGGTCGGGCGTTTCCCCGGGCGGCCTGGCCACGGGCAGCGGCGCAGGAGGGGCGGCCGCGGGGACCGTTGCCGGGTCGGGGGCGCTGTCGAGGGCGTTGTCTGGGGCGCTGTCGGGGGCCGCATCCGCGCGGGACCGGGGCGACAGCACGAAGGGCAGCACCTCGGCCGGTTCCGGCGCGTCGGGCGGCATGTCCGCGGCCATGGGCGCGTCCGGTCCGTCGGACATGGTCCGCCAGTCCGACGGGGCGGGAGCGGGGCCTGCGTCGCGGGGCGCCGCGACGTCGGGACGGGGGGCCGGTGACGGGGGTGCCGATGCGACCGGCGCGGCAGCGGGAGGCCGTTCGACGGGTCGGTCAACGGACTGTTCCCGTTCCCGCGACAGCGCATCGGCGAGGTCGGCGGCCAGTGGTGGCGACAGGTCGGCCACCCGGCGCACGCCGTTCTCGCGCAGGAGTTTCTGCACGCCGCGGATCGTCATGCCGTCGTCGTGCAGGAGTTTCTTGATGCCGCCCAGCAGCTCCATGTCGGCGGGGCGGTAGTAGCGCCGCCCGCCCGCGCGCTTGACCGGCTTGATCTGGGGGAATCGGCTTTCCCAGAAGCGCAGCACATGCGCGGGCGTGCCGAGCCAGTCGGCCACCTCGCTGATCGTGCGGAAGGCGTCGGGGGATTTTTCCGTGTTCACGGGGCCTTAGCCCTTGTTTCCGGCCGCGACGCGGTCCTTCATCAGGTGCGACGGGCGGAAGCTGAGCACCCGGCGGGGGCTGATCGGCACTTCCTCGCCGGTCTTGGGATTGCGGCCCACGCGCTGGCCCTTGGCGCGCACCGAGAAGGTGCCGAAGGACGAGATCTTGACCGTCTCGCCGGCCACGAGCGCGTCCGAGACATGGCCCAGCACCGATTCGACCAGTTGCGCGCTTTCGTTGCGGCTCAGGCCCACTTCGCGGAAGACGGCCTCGGAGAGGTCCATCCGCGTCAACGTCCGTTCACCCATGCTTGCCCCCCGGTTATCGGGCAACCATGCGGCGGCGGATTTTCCGAGTCAATATCAAGGGTTTGGTGCGCGGCCCTGAGAGGGTGCCGCAAGCGGTTACCAGCGCAGGACGACGGCGCCCCAGGCAAGGCCGCCGCCGATCGCCTCGGTCACCACCAGATGGCCGGGCTTGATCTGGCCGCGGGCGACGCCGACCGACAGGGCGAGGGGTATCGAGGCGGCAGAGGTGTTGCCGTGGTCCTGCACGGTGACGATCACGCGGTCCATCGGCACCTGCATGCGCTGGGCGGTGGCCTTGATGATGCGCAGGTTGGCCTGGTGGGGCACGATCCAGTCGACGTCGCCCCCGGCAAGCCCGATCTTGTCGAGCGCGGCGTGGGCGGTGTCGGCGAGTTTCTCGACCGCGTGGCGGAAGACCTCGCGGCCCTCCATCCGCAGGTGGCCGACGGTGCCGGTGGAGACGCCGCCGTCCACATAGAGCGCGTCGCGGAAGCTGCCGTCGGAGTGGAGGTCGGAGGCGAGGATGCCGCGGTCGGCGGGGGTGCCGGTGCCTTCGCCCGCCGCAAGGACAAGGGCGCCGGCGCCGTCGCCAAACAGCACGCAGGTGCCGCGGTCGGTCCAGTCCATCAGGCGCGAGAAGGTTTCCGCGCCGATCACCAGTACGCGCTGTGCCTGTCCGGCGACGATCAGCGCGTTGGCCGTGGACAGCGCGTAGACGAAGCCCGCGCAGACCGCCTGCACGTCGAAGGCGAAGGCGCGGGTGTTGCCGAGGGCGGCCTGCACCATGGTGGCGGCCGAGGGGAAGGTCAGGTCGGCGGTCGAGGTGGCGACGATGATCGCGTCAAGGTCGGCCGCGTTCATTCCGGCCGCATCCAGCGCGGCGCGGGCGGCGCGGGCGGCCATGTCGGACGTGGTCTGGCCGTCGGCGGCGATGTGGCGCCGTTCGATCCCCGTCCGGGCCACGATCCATTCGTCGGACGTGTCGAGCGTCGCCTCGAATTCGGCATTCGGCACCACGCGGTCGGGCAGGTAGTGCCCGACGCCCCGGACCACGGCGCGGATCGTCATTGTGCTGCGCCGCTCCCCGCGGTGGTATCCCCGGTTGCATCCTGCCCCGCCGGTCCGACCTGCGCAAGGCGTGCTGCCAGCCGTTCGGTGAAGCCCGATTGCGCGAGCCGCCACGCGAGCTTGACCGCCGCCGACACGCCGGTGACATCGGCGCTGCCGTGGGACTTCACGACCGTGCCGTTGAGGCCCAGGAACACGCCGCCGTTGACCCGGCGCGGGTCGATCCGCTTGGTCAGGCGGCGCAGCGAGGTGATGGCGAGGAACGCCGCGATGCGCGACAGGGGGGTGGCGCGGAACGCCTCCTTCAGGAAGTCGCGGATGAGCGAGGCGGTGCCTTCACCGGTCTTGAGCGCGACGTTGCCGGTGAAGCCGTCGGTCACGATCACGTCGACCCGGTCGGACGGGATGTCGCCGCCCTCGACGAAGCCCACGAAGCGGAAGCCCGCGGCGGGGGCGGCCTCGGCGATCAGGTCATGGGCGAGGTGCAGTTCGGTGCGGCCCTTGTGGCCTTCGGTCCCGACGTTCAGGAGGCCCACGCGCGGGCTGTCGAGGCCGAGACCGTTGCGGGCATAGGACATGCCCATCAGCGCGTATTGCAGCAGGTCGCGTTCATCGGCGCGGATGTCGGCGCCCACGTCGAGCATCACGTTGAACCCGGTCGGGTTGCGCGAGGGCCAGAGGCAGGCGATGGCCGGGCGGTTCACGCCGGGCAGGCGGCGCAGGCGGACCATCGACAGCGCCATGAGCGCGCCGGTGTTGCCGCAGGACACCGCGGCGGCGGCATCGCCCTTTTCCACGGCCTCGATGGTGGACCACATGGACGTGCCGCGGCCGTGGCGCATGACGTGGCTGGGCTTTTCGTCCATCGTCACGACGCCGTCGGCGTGGCGGATCTCGCAGCGTTCGGCCAGCGCGCGGCGGCGTTCGACGAGGCGGCGCAGTTCCGGTTCCGGCCCGTGCAGGATGAAGCGGATGTCGGGGTTCTTGCTGGCCGACAGGGCAAGTCCGTCCACCACGGTGGCGGGACCCCGGTCGCCGCCCATGGCATCGACCGAGATCACACGGGGGTCGCCGCCGCGGGGGGCGGCGGGCGGTTCCCCTGCGCTGGTGTTCGGGGTCATGGGCGGACCGGACCCTGGCATTCAGGCGGCGCGGGACGACCGAGAGGACGCGGACCGCGAACCCCGGGGGGCCCGCCTTGCGGCGTCCGGGCCGGTCTCAGGCCGCGTCCTCGTCCAGGTCGGTCTCGACCGCGCGCACGATGACCTCGCGGCCGTCATAGTGGCCGCAGGCGCCGCAGACGTGGTGCGGGCGGCGCAGTTCGCCGCAGTTGGGGCATTCGGCCGGATTCGCGGCGACCAGCGCATCGTGCGCACGACGCATGTTGCGGCGCGAACGGGTGGTCCTGTTCTGCGGGACAGCCATGTTTCAACCTCATCCTTCCAAGGCGCGCGCGCAGGTGTCGCGCGGCCGGCACTTCGTCGAAGGGCCGTGCGGCCCGGGAGCGTTCTCGTCGGTGACGGGATGCGCGGGGCCATACACGCCCCGGTCGACCATTCCAAGCCCGTTCGCGACAAGCCGCGCAAAATAGCCGCGCGCGCGGGATGCGCAAGGGTGGACCGGCTGCCCGGGCGGCGCCGGGCCGCGCGGGGGCGGTCAGTCCGGCGTTTTCGTGCCGGATTTGCCGGATTCGGGTGCGTTCGTATCGGTGCTGGCGGAATCGGGCGCGTCTGGGTCGGGCAGCTTTCCGCGCAGCACGGCAAAGGGCGAGGCGTCGGTGTCGGTCATCGGCGCCACCCCGGGCGCGGCAAAGACCGCGGCCCCCAGATGCGCCCCCGGGGCGCGCGGGAAGGGCGGCAGGGCGAGGGCCAGTGCCTCGGCCAGCACCTCGGCCAGGTCGATGACCTCGGGCAGGGGTTCGAGGCTGTCATCCTCGGGCATCTCGGTCTCGCTGCCGGGGTCGGGGGGGGGCAGGTCGGGCAGGTAGCGGCGGGTCACGGGTTCGTCGATGCGCGTGGTGAC
>DBBA01000059.1 GCA_002291955.1 Rhodobacteraceae bacterium UBA996
CTGCGGGGCAGGGGCGGCCGCGGCAAGCGTGGCCGTGATGCTGTTCGACAGCACCGACCCACCGCTGTTCGTCGCCCGGATGCGCAGCGTGATCGTCCCCGGCGCCTCGCCCGTCGTGTTCCAGGACGTGCCCGACAGCTCGCCGCGCTTGTCCACCGCGTCCAGCCGAAACTCCTCGACCGTCAGCACCGCCGCGGGACCGGCCACGCCTTCCGTAAAGGTCATGGTCTGGCCAATGGTGTAGCTGGCAGCGCTGAACGCGGGCTGCGTGCTGAACGTCGGGGGCGCATAGGTGATGGTGCCGGACCCGACGGTCTGCCACGGCGTCTCACCGGGGCTCGTGCCGCCCGTCTCGACCGCGCGCCACTGCGCGACGATGGGATCGCCGTCGTTGCCTGCAAGGGGCGTGTAAACCGCGACCGTCGCCGCGCTGGCCCCGTCGACCAGCCAGCGGAACTGGTAGCTGATCGTGCCGCCGCCGCTGGGCAAGGCCACGCCCGCCGTGATGGTCCGCAAGGCGCCGATGCGGAACGCCGGGCCGCCGGACAGCGACCCTGGCGCGGTGATCGTGGGGCCGACGGCCGCGGGCGGCAGGACCCGACGCCGTTGCACCACCAACTGCGATCCGGCGACACGCTCGCGCGCGCCGACCGGCATGATGACAGTCCGGCGCGCCATCAGACCGCCCTCACCGTCTGCTGGTCCAGCACCGTGACGATCATGTCGGGCGTGCGCACCGGATCGCTCGCGCCGTCGATGACCGCGATGTCGTACTTCAGCACGTTCCGGGCATCCGACACGGGGAAGTTGCGCGTCAGCGATGCCGGCGCCGACACCCGCACCACGTTCCCGTTCGGCGACGACACCGCGACGACGGTCAGGTCGGCCACCAGCGCTTCGCGGTTGCGCAGCTGGGCCAGCAGCGTTCGGCCGGTGACGACGAACGGCGTCACCCCGTCGGCTTGGAACAGCTCGATCTCCTCGGAAAACCCGTCGTCCCGCTTGATCTCGGTCATGCCCTACCTCCTACTTGCAGCCCGCGTCCAAGGTGGCAATCAGGACCTCGCCCGACCGGATCGAAAGCGGACCACCATCCGCCGCCAGGTCCGCCGCATGACGGCTGCGCGGCGCGTCCGTCGCATCGCAGATCGCGCTATCGCTGACCGCGGTCGCGCAGCCGGTCGCGAATGTCATCGTCAGTGCCAGTGCCAGCGCCGCGCGTGTCATGGTCGATCCTCTGCCGGGTGTTGGAATAGTCCTGCGCGGCCTTTGCCTGCGCCTGTGCGTGGGCAGCGGAGGCCCCTTCGCGCCGCCCGGCAACCCATGCCGCCAGGACGGCCGCAGCGCCCGCCACAGCCCACGCCAGAGCGCGCCCGAGGCGCGTGCCGAGTAGCCAGCCGATCACCGGATTGCCCAGCGGATATAGACGCCGAGTGCAGTGACGATACCGGCGCCAAGTCCGATGCCTGCGTTGATGACCGTCTCAAGGTGGATCGTCAGCAGCCCGCGCGCCGCGTCATACTGGAACCCGTCCACGCCGGTCAGCAGCGTCCCGATCAGCGCCGCGCCAATTGGCCCGATGATGTAGACGGACGCGCGCCCGTCAGCCGGTTTCAGTGCCATGTCAGTTCCTCTTGAACAGGCGGGTCAGAAGGTCCGCGATGATCTGCCCCAGCGACCGCGTGCTAAGTGTCTCGGGCACATGGTCCGCAGGCGGGGCCGTCACGCGCGGCGCGGGCTTCACGCCGGACAAGGCGCGCTTGTCCAACTTCATCTGCACCATCCGGCGCAGGCGGTCGCCGACGGCCACCGCATCGCCCGGTGCGGGCATGTCGGGCAGCCACGCAATGTCCCACTTCCGGCGCTGCTTGATGCCGATGTTGCGCTCGACCTCAGCATGCGACAGCACGGTTTCGCGGGTGACGGGCACGTCCCATTTCAGGCACAGGTCGGCGGTCAGCCGGACCAGCGCGTCTACCTGGCGCATGGTGATCGGCGCCGTGCCCGGATCGAACGGACGCTCGCGCGCGCCGTGCATCCCGTCCAGCGCCACGCCGATGGCGTAGGGATTGGCGTTGAGTGTGTGGGCTGCGTACCGGCCCGGCTTCAACGGCGGAAACTGCGCCTCTGGGGGCCAGTCGCCATGCATGACCGTCCCGTCATGCAGGATCACGTAGTTGTAGCTGTCCCGCTCGATAGGGTGCAGCCCTTCGGCACCGGCAGTCCAGTGCCAGTGGATGCGACGGATCATGTCAGAATCTCCTAAGGCTGGGGGTAGCCGCCGCCGTTGCGCTCGATGCGCTCCAGCCTGGCGTCGATCCGGGCCAGCAAGCTCAAAATGTTCGCGGTTTTCTCGTCGTTCCGCGTCACCATGGCCTCCTGACCGCGCAGACGGGCCTCCATGTCGTCGATGGCCGCGGCCTGCTGGGCGATCTCAGCGCGCAGACCGCCGACGATCTGACCGCCCTGCAGCAGCATGGCCACCACCCCGGCAAGGCTGGCCATGGTGGCAATGGTCGTCACCATCGGCATGACCGGCTTCTGGTCAGTCGACATGTCAGGTTCCTTCTGTGAGTCCGAACAGCGCGTCCATCTGCGCCTGCGTCATGCCCTTGGCGATGCGGATCATCTCGACCGCGGGGTGCATCCGGTCGATCTCCTCCAGACCGGCCCATTCGCCGCGCCAGATGGTGCGCTGCGGCTCCGGCACCCGCTGCAGCTCCTCCTCAATGGGACCGGCCGGGATCTGCCCCCTGTTCCCCTCCAAGAACTCCTGGGGCGTGAGGTGCTGGGCCTCCAGCGCCGCACGCATGAACGGCAACCGCTTGCGGCTTGCCGTCGCCCGGCGCTGCTCGATGGTCAGCGCGGGCGGCTGCACCAGCACAGGCGCGCCGTCCTGTCCCACAATGATTGACAGACCTGCGGCCTGCCCGGCCATCAGGGCGGCATGCTGCGCCGGGTCGATGGCGATCAGGTCGCTAGGCAAGGATTGGTACACAAGCTGATCGGTGTCGAAAAACGCGCGCAAGGACGGCGACCACATCATGTCAGTGCCCTACCGCCCAGAAGCACAATTGCGCGGTCGCGTAGGCATTGGACGCTGGGTCGCGCGCCCAGATGCGAATCTGTGACGTCGACACAAACTGCGCACCGCAGCTGAAGGCACCGCCAAAGTTGTCGCTCACGATGACCTGGTGCGGGTCATTGGGAAACGCGATGGGCAGGCTGATCAGTGTCCCGGATGCTCCGGCCGACCCAAGGTAGACGCCCGAGCCCCACTGAAAGATCGTCCCATTCGCCATCCGCGACCAGCCTGCATCGGCGTGCAGTTGGCCGTAGCCCAGGGTCGCCCGCTGCTGCGCGGGCGACATCGGGGCGGGCGGCGCGGCCACGCCGCCAGGGTTGCCCCACACAAACCCCGGGTCCAGCGTCTCGGGCGTGACGCCGATCCATTCCGTGTTCGCCGCATTGCGCACGCGCAGGACAGACGGGGTAACACCGGTGTCGAGCCACATCATGCCGCCGACGGTCGGGCTGGGGGCGGTGGCACCGCTGCTGGATGTCCGCAGCACCTCTATCAGGGCATTGAAGCCACCCCGCACCGCGGCGCCGGACCCGTCGGAAACACCCCAATTCGACGTCTGCGCCATGTCAGGCGACCTCCTCTGCCAGTAGCCGCAGGACACTGACCTGCGGATTGTATGATGGGTCGGACGACCGCAGCACCGCGCGCGCCTGCACGCCGCGCGTGCGGACCTCGGTACTGTCAATCCGCCCCCAGTCGCCCCAAGCCGGGGTCCCGGACGGGGCGTCGGTCGTGGTGCGCGCCTCGACGAACACGTCGACTTCATCCCCGCGGATGCCGTCCCAGGACAGCCAGGAATCAACCGACTCGGGGCGAGCATCAAAGCTCGCGCCGATCAGGTCTACGGTCAGGTCGATCACGCTGCGCAGCCGCACGCGCCGGATCGACCCCAGATCCATCGCCGCCGAAAACGCATACCCGCCTTCGGGCCGGATGCCGCCAAGCGAGTCGAACCGCGGGATCGCGTCCCAGGATGCCACGGCATCGACGTTCCCCAGCGCGGTCAGCGTGAGGACACCGGCCGAAACGGTCGTGCCGGTCTTTGCGCCGGTGAACTCGTCATCCTCCTGCAGCAGGCCCGCGGCGACAAAGTCGATGGCCTGTGCACCGTCCGTCAGGACGATGGACACCGGGCCTTGCCGCCCGCCGCTGTCCTCGGCCGCGACCAGGTACGCGCCCGGCTTCAAGGGTGGCAGCGCCAGCGCGGTCGCGCCCGGGACCCGTTCCATCGACACCGAATTCGACCACGACGGCGCGGCTGATGCCGAATGCCGGATCACGATGCTGCCACCGATGCGGACGTCCAGATCGGGATGCTGGTCCCATTTCAGGACCGCCAGCCCGCCTGCGGTCTGCAGGCTCAGACCGGTCACCGCCCGCGGCGCCGCCGCCAGGCCCGAGATCACCTGCGTGACCTCCCGCCAGTCGGACGTGACCCCCAACCCCGTGATCGCGCGCACTTGGAACGACCAAGGTCCCGGCGTGATGTCGCGAACCTCGAACACCGTCTGGTCGGTGCGGCCCAGCGTCAGCCACTTACTTTCGCCCAAGCGACCCTGCACCTGATACTCGCGCACGAAGGCACTGGGCGCGGCCACCCATTGCAGACGGGCCAACGCCTTGACGCCCGACCCGTCCGTGGTCGCATACAACTCCTCGGTCACCTCGGGCGTGCCGGGCAGCCCCAGGTCGAAGGCCGACGGCAGCGTCGTGCGCGGCGCGGCGGCGTAGATCTGCTCCTCGGTCACCGACCAGTCGTAGACCAGCGGCGACGTCTCGCGCAGCGTCAGCTGCGGCACCAGCAGCCCGTCCTGCAGGCCAAGTGCCACCCGCTGCACCTCGAACGGCTTCGCGGCAAAGCCCCAGCGGGCATAGTCCAGAAGCGCGACCTCGGCCGGACTGACGCGCCACGCCGAGAGCTTGCCGTCGAGGTCAACCGTGAACTGTCGCCGGGCCCGCTCCAGCTCGATGCGCGCCAGCCGTTGCGCCGCGGCCGCGCTGATCGTGAAGGGCAGGGTCACGTCCCGCCAGGACGCCTCGCCACCATCCTCGGCCAGATACGCCGCCGACTGGTAGGCCGGGAAGTCGTCCGGCTGCCAGTCGTTGTCCGGGCTGATGAACTGCCCCCGCACGCCGTTGAAGTTCTCGGCCCGGCTGACCCGGGTAGCCAGCCGCAGACCGCCCTCGCGTAGGTCGTCGGCGGTCAGCGTGGTCACCGGCGACCGGTAGGCCCCGGTTCGGATGTACCAGCGCCCGGCGGTGTAGACCGCCTGCCCGGCGCAGGACGTCAGCATCGCCTCGATGATCGCCTTCGGCGTCTCGACCAAGTTGACCACACCGTTGCAGCTGTAGCGCTTCTCCGTCGCGGCACCCTGCACCACCACCAGCTCGTCGCAGATGTTGGCCTCGGCGATCAGGCTGGTCGCGTCGATTCCATCCTCGGCCCCGATGGGCACGCCCAGCCCATAGGTCGGGTGGGACATGTAGTCGGCGATGCACAGCGCGGCGTTGTCGGTATAGCCGCGCTGCCCGGTGCGCGGGTCCAGGACGTCGTCCTTGCCCTCGATGTCGAAAGAGATCGCCGGGATCCCGCTCGCGAAAACGTCGGCATCATAGGCCAGCACCAGGTACACATGCGCGACGCCCCGCAGCCGATGCTCGGGCGTCCACAGACTGGCCACTTCGGCATCCGCTGCGGGCAGCGCCGCCTGGTCGTCGTCGCCCAAGGCCTTCTGCACGAAAACCCGGCTCACGCCGCGGAACAGATACCGACCGACAGCGCTGCCGCTCGCATCGACGGCCATTTCGCCGTTGAAGTAGATCGCCCCGATGGACCGCACCCGGTGCGCTGCCACCGCCACGACCAAGTGCAGCTGCCTGCGGGTCCGGCCGGTCGTGTGAATGAACACGATGGTTCCGCCCTTGCGCACCCGGCCATAGACCATCTCGCGCGGGGCGACCGGCTGCCGGACGCTGACCGTGCGCTCCTGCCCGCCCAGGTCGGGTTTCGGCATGAACCGCTGCGCCAGCGCGTTCAGGACCAGCCCGCCGCCGAACCGCAGCAGCGCGGCGCCGACGCCGCCCGCGGCCAGCGTGCTGCTGATCGCCCCGGCGGCTGCAGCGATGGCGGCGCCTACTGCGGCCACGTCAGACCTCCCACGCCGTCACGGCCGCACTCAGCGGCACGAAGGACAGGCCTGCGTTGCCCGGCGCCGCCACATGGTCGCCGACACAGATGCCGAACCCGTGCTCCGGCGCGACCAGCGCCAGGTCGCCCCGCTGCGCAAACGTCGCGGCGATCCGCGGCTTGCCCAGGAAGAAGTCGCCGACCTCGTGCAGGCGCCGCGCGCCCTGGTTGCGCAGGTAGCGCATCGCCGACCGCTGGTCGTGGTAGTGGCCGCGCCAATCCACCAGCTCGCACCCGGTAAGCTGCCCGACCACGTCGAAGGCCCAGGTCGTGCAGTCGTGCTGGCCCCAGGCAAAGGGCCGATGGCGTGCTGCCTCGACCGCCCGCGCCAGCACCGCTTCCCATCCCTCGACCCGCATGGATCAGCGGCCCCACACGATGTCCTGCGCCTGGATGGCGGTCACGTACTCGAACCCGCGGTCGCCGGGAAACGAAACTGCCTGGCTTTCCTGCGTGTAGCGCCACTCTCGCGGCCGGTTCAGGTCGATCAGCCGCGACTCATAGCTGACCGTAATCAGGCAGCTGTCGGCGGCGTCACGGATCTCGGGCACGTCCAGCCGCCCGGCAAATGCCAGCACCGGGTCCGCGATGATCTCGCCCTCGGGCGTCAGGAAGGCGATCCACACCCGGCCGGGAAGGCCCTGCTGCGCCTCGGCGATCACTGTCTGCACCAGGTCGGCCGGGACACCCGACAGGGTGACGGACAGCCCCGCCGCCTCGACCCGCGCCCCGTCCTCGATCTCGCTGACACCGATCAGCGTGCCCGCGCCGGCCCAAGTCTCGCCGTTCCACAGCATCGGGCCAAGGCCCGTCCACAACCGCACGGCGCCACCGGGAAACTGCCCCTCGAAGAACAGCGCGATGCGCACCTCGGCTGCGGTCAGCGCGGCCAGCGCATCGCCGGTCAGCCCGCGGGTCACAGCGCTTCCTCCGCCGAGATCGTGAAGGTGTAGGTCTGCACCAGGTCGACTGCGTGTGGCACCGGGCTTGTCAGGCGCAGCTGCACTTTCGGACGGTGGTACTCGACCGGCGCGTTGTCAGCCGGGCTTTCGCGCAGCGCGGGCCAGATCGGCAATGTGCAGGCGCCTGCCGCGTCCGCCTGCACGTCCTCCAGAACCATGTGCAGACGTGTATCTGTCCCGCTCCCCAGCGACACGAACTGACCGGCACCACGCACGACTGCGTTGGGCTGCCAGCCGTCGGTTACCAAGGTCCGGCCCGACTGCCCTGCACCGGCGACTTGCGGCGTGCCCAGCAGGCTGTCGGTCACCATCTCCGGGTCTTCCAGCACGAACCGACCGGCCGAGCCCCGCAGGCCGGTCAGGAAGGCGGCCAGCGCCTGCGCCTGCATCTGCGGGATCCGTGCGGTCTGAATCTCGAAAGCCCACCATTCCCCGCCCCAGTCCTGCACCTGAACGGTGCCGGTGAACGGCGACCGTACGGACGCGACAGCGGTCACGGGACGGCGTGTAACTTGGGCGACGTAGGCATTCGACAAGACCGGTAGTGTCACAGCTTGCCCCTCGCAGATGCCGCGCGGACGGCGTTCAGCGTCCGCTGCTCAAATTCCGGTGCCGCCCGCATCAGCTCGCGCTGAACCAGCTTTTCGACGCCTTCCACCGCGCCCGGCGCATTGACGGTCAGGTGGACGTTGACCCCGCCGCCACCGGCCAGCGCCCGGTCCGTGGCAGGCGCGTTCAGCATGCTGCCCGATGTGGGCGGCACGAACAGTTCCGGTCCGCGCTCGCCGACAAGGTATGCGCGTCCGCCCATGACCGGGCCGCCATTCGCCCGGGCGCCACCGAACAGCCCGTTTAGGGCCGGGAACAGGAACCCGAACAGGCCAGCCCCGCCGCCCGGACCACCGCCGATCAGGGCCGTGCGGATCATCTGCGCGGCCAGATCCTTCAGCACGCCGCTGATCGCCTCGCCGAAGTTCCGGCCCTCCACGATGGCATCCACGAAGGCGTCGGCGATCCCTTCCTGTGCGCGGCGCAGAGCATCCCCGGCGCGCTGCAGTTCGTCATACTTCTCGGGCAGCTGGTCCAGCGCTCGACCATAGGTCTCGGCGTCGATCAGCCCCTGCTCGTGCAACTGCCCCAACCGCTCGAGTTCGGCGTTGTACTGTTCCAGCGCGGTCCGGGTTTCCTGATAGACCCGGGCGGCTTGGCGCTCGGCGTCGATGCGCGCGCGGTCTGATGCGGAACGCCCTCCGACCGATCCTCGCGCCTGAGGTGGCGGCAGAAACCCGGGCGCGACCGGCGGGCCCTGCATCTGGCCGGGCGGCAAAAGGTCCTGCGGGACCATTCCGACCGGACTGGGACCAAGGCCTGTGCGAGTGACCTGCGCCGCGTAGAACAGTTGCGCGGCTGTGGCGGCCCGCTCCATGTTGTCGGCCAGTCCACCTGCGGCTGTGTCTGCGTTCGCGATTGGGGTTGCCATGTCGGCAGCTGCAATCTCGGCCGTCGAAAGCGCGGCACTATTCAGCAGGCCGACCAGTCCAGGCATCTGCTGGTTGGCAGCATCGAGCGACCCGTAGACCGCGACCAGCGCCGCACGCAGCTGCTCGACAGCCTCCACCTGTTGCGCCGCCGTGCCCGTTGCACTGGCCTCGACTTCAGCCATGGCCGCAGCCAGCAGCTGCGCCTGCTCGTTCGTGATGCCATAGGCGTCGGCGAACTCAGCGATCCCGGAACGCACGCGGTCGATTTCGGCCCGCAGACGGTCGATCTCGGCATAATCCTCGGTGAAGTCGAAGAACCGCGCATTCTCCAGCGTCAGGATGGCCTGCATGTCGCTGATGCGCTGGTACATCTGCTGGGCCCGCATCTCGGCGGCCTCGACACCCCGAATGACCGACGCGCTGAACTCCTCCAGTCCGCTCGGCTGCACGCTTTCCAGCGTGGACTGCAGGGCTCGCATGGCCTCGCCGCGCGCCAGTTCCGCCTGCGCGATCTGCACGGCGCGGACCGAGTCCGCGAGTTCGCCGTACTTGGCGACGAGGTCCACGATGGGCGACACCGCCAGTTCGGCCGCATCGGCATAGGACTTGGTCGCGTCGTTCAAGGCATCCATGCGGGTCTCAGCGGTCTCTGCGTCGCCACCCATGCGCCCGAACGCGGAGGCAAGGGCAGCGGCAATCGCGACGGCCGCACCTGCGACGGCGCCGAAGGTCCCAAACCCACCCAGAAGCTGCGGTGCCTGCTGCGCAAAGGCGACCATCGCGGACTGCCCGGATGCCACCTGCACCGCTAAGTCCCCGACCTGATAGCCGGTGTTGCGGATGTGCTCGGTGACCTGCCTGAACCCGCCGCCAGCCGCCGCGACCTGCCGCCCCATCGACTGCGCGGCATTGCCCGCAAGGGCACTTCCACGCTGGAACTCGGCCAGACGCTCCTGTGCGGCCGCCATCCCCGTGTTGAACTGGACGGTGTTCGCGCCCAGATCGACCCGCAGGCTTCCGACCGGAAACGCCATTCAGGGCATCCTTTCCGTGACACTTGCCCAGGCCAGCAGCGCCGCCCGCATCTGTTCCGCCGTCTGCACTGCCGCCTTGCGCCGCGGCAGCAGGTCAGCCGGCCGTTTCGGCGGGTGCTTCATCATCGGGATCGCGGCGGTGTGCCACGCCAGCCAGGCGCGGCCCTCATGTGCGATCTCGGCCCGGCGGCGCAGCCCGTCCATCTGCATCGCCAGTTCTCGCGGGCTCAGCCCCCAGAAGGCGCCGGGGTCGCCCCCGGCCGCCACGTACTCCGTCAGGAAGTCGGGCCACCCACGGGGGCGGTCGCCTTTCCCGGCGCATCGGCCTCGGCCGCACCCTCGTCGCGCGACGGGAACGCGGCCTGCAGCGCAGACTGCAGGACGGCACCCGCCGCCGCGGTCCCGACTTCGCCGACCAGCGCATCCAGCAGGTCGCCTGCCTCCTCGACGCTGACGGGATGATGGCGGCGCAGGCCGCCCCAGACCATCCACCGCATTGCGGTGACATACCCCAGCGCTGCTTCCTGCCCGATCAGGGACAGGGGCCGCTTCGCCAGCGTCTCCATCTCGCAGATCGCGTTGATGGTGTAGACCAGCGTGTAGCGCTGGCCGCCGATCTCGACGGCGGTCTCGCCCCGGTGACGGTTGCCCATGCCGGTCAGCCTCAGGCCGCCGTGCCGGGCGTGTACGGCCCGGTGACCTTGATCCGCACCTGCGCGGTCATCACCTCGTTCGTCGGCACGTCGGGCTCGTAGCCGACTAGGAACCCGCGGAACGTCCACGTCACGCGCGGGTTCGCGCCGATGGCCGGGAAGGTGATCCGGAAGTTGCGCTTGGCACCGCCGCGCAGCGCCTGGATCAGGTCGTCGTCGGCCTCACCCGGCAGGAAGTGGATGGTGAAGCTGCACTCGCCGGGGTCCAGCAGACCAGCCGCGAACTCCTTGATCCGGTTCGGCGACGTCATGTGCGTCGTCTCGATCACGTCCAGCGTGTCGGACGGCGGCGTCAGGTCCCGCACCTCTGCGAGGGTCTGGAACACCTCCGTGGGCGTGGCGCCGTTGCCGATGGCGAACAGCGTGCCGTAGCCGATGATCGCGTTCGATTCCGCCATCGGTCGATCCTTTCTTCAGCTCAGGAAGCGGGGCCCAGTCCGCAGGTCAGGGCAGGGGATCAGCTGGCGGGCTGCCAGCTGACCATGAATTCCAGCATCACGCGCATGACCCGGTCAGGGTCGGTCTCGCCGCCCTCGGTCATGTCCATTTCGGTCACGCGAAACACGCCCTGGAACCGCGTGGCGCCGACGACGCCCGAATAGCCGCCCAGCCGCGCCTTGACCGCTGCCGCCATGGCGCGCGCCGCGGCATAGGTCTGCGCGTAGCAGTCGATCTGCACGCGCGACTGCTCGACCGGCCCCTCGCCCTGCATGATCAGCGCCGGGACCGACGACACCATGCGCAGGAGAACGAGGGGCGGCAGGATGCCCTGCGGGCGCCGCGCCCAGAACACGCTCTGCCCGGCGATCCCGGTCAGGGCCGGGTCGGCCAGAAGCCGGGCAATCAGGTCTGCCTGCATGACCTCACCGCCCGCGGGACCGGTAGCGCTGTGCCGCGCGCTCGATCTCGTAGAACAGCTCAAACGCTATGGTATCGGCCGCGCGCTGCTTCGTGGCCTCGAACGCCGGGCGCAGGAACGGTTGCGCCGGGTGATTTATCGTGCCGAGCTCCTGCGGCCAGGCAGGCACCGCGCGGGCAGGGGTGCCCACGAACACCTCGGCGAAGTCGTAGCCTGCGGCACGGTTCGCGGCACGCGCCAGACCCGCCGCCTGCCCGCGACTCAGCCCGGCCCGCAGCCCGACCCCAAATGCCGCCTTGCCTGCGTCATGGTCCTTGGGCTTGACGGCGGTCACGTTGACGGACTCGCGCAAGTTCCCGGTCAGGACTGGCGCCCGCGTCCGGGCGGCGCGGGCAATGACCTCGCCACCGGCCATCAACGCCTTGGTCAGCACGCGCTTCCCGACAGCCTTCGGCAAGCCGTTCAGCATCTGCTCGACCTCGCGCAGACCGGTCATCTTCATCGTGACCTTCATGTCATGGCGCCAGGTAATAGCCCGCGGTCGCCCGCCAGATCACGCCGGTCGTCGCCGGGCAGACGATGGTCGTGGCGGTGGCCAGCGCCGATGCCGCGACCGGATAGGCGAAGTCCTCGCGCCACCGGTCGAGTGTGCCCTGCAAGGCCGCATCGGCGGCAAAGCTGAATGCCAGCGACCCGGGCAAGTTGGTCGTGGTCACGGTGACCGGCACCGCGGCGGCAGTCAACGCGGCAGCGGCGAAACGGTTGATCAACAGGTTCGTCAGGTAGTGCCGCAGACCGGCCGCCGGGGCGGGCAGCGTCAGCGTCACGGCCGCGCCTGCCGCGCCGACGGCGGTGACCACCAGCGGGGTCACCATGCCGTCCAGCGACTGGTCCGGAAGGCCAAGGTTCGCGACCAGCGTGGCATTCGCGGCACCCGACGTGTACGCAGTGACCCTAACCCGAACCTGCCGGTATCCCGCGCAGGGTGCGATCCACGCGCCGGGCGCGCCTGCGACCACCGCGTACTGCTTGGCCGCTTGGTTGATCGGCTTGATCGGGATCAGTCGCCAGGTCACGCCGTCCACCGCGCCCGCCACCTCGACCGACAGGTTGAAGGTGCCGCTCAGGTCCAGCGTCACAGACCCGCAGCCATCGCAGGCGATGCTGAACTCGGCATTCAGCGCCGCCAGCACACCTCCACCATACAGCGCCTCGCGCGGGTGAAGGGCGCGCGTCGGCGCAAGGTCGGTGACCAGCTTTGCCATGTCAGAAAACTCCCCAGGTGACCGGCACCGGCCCGGATTGCGGGTACAGGAACGTCGCCGTGATCTCGATCTGCCCGTCGCCCGGGATGGCCCCCAGCGTCACAGGCCCCAGCATGTCGGCCTCGTTTTCGTCCGACGCCCCCATGCTTCCCAGCGACACGACGATCCGGCTGGCAGCGGTCACCCCTGCGGCCACCGTAACGCTGGCCCCGAACCCGCCGTTTTGCACGTTCAGCGTTGCGGTGCCGGACAGCACGAGCCCCGGGGGGCCTTGTGGGCCTTGCAGCGAGGCAATCCATGCCGCTTCCGACCCCTGAAAACCGGCCGCCACTGCGATTTGGTAGGCGGACTGCCCAGGCGCCCCGTCCAGACCATCAGCACCGTCAATGCCGTCCACACCGTCGACGCCGTCGGTCCCGTTCGTGCCGTTCTGTCCCGCCGGACCGCGCAGCGAAGCAAGCCAGGCGTCCTCGGTTCCGACGAACCCGGCCGCAACCGCGGCCTGATAGGCCGAAAGCCCCTGTGCACCCTGCGCCACGCCTTGACCGCGCGCCACACCGTCCCGCCCCGTGACGAAGATCTGAAACGTCTCGGGCGATCCCGGGACGCGGACCAGATACATCGCGATGGGTTCCCGCACCGCAGGCA
The DNA here is from genome assembly GCA_002291955.1 of Rhodobacteraceae bacterium UBA996. Taxonomy (GTDB): domain Bacteria; phylum Pseudomonadota; class Alphaproteobacteria; order Rhodobacterales; family Rhodobacteraceae; genus UBA996. Next base: position 13,235 of record DBBA01000059.1, read on the forward strand.
GCGCGTTGACGCGGAACACCCTCACCAGTCGCTGGCGCCTTCGTCGCCTTCCAGGATCGGCTCGCCACTGACCGCGCCGTCGAAAAGGTCAATGCGTGCTGCCGCGGTGATCTCGAGCCACATGTCTCCGAACACGTCCTTCACGCCATGGATGTCGTAGATGCGGCCGTCGCAAACCACACGATCCCGAGCACCCAAGTCAGCGAATCGCGCACCCCACTCGACGACAAAGCGGGTCGTCAGATGCGCTGCCGTGCCGTCTCGGCCAAACCGCTCACCGTCCGACATATCGCGCTTTTCCGCCCAGACCTCGGCAAGCAGCGTCCACGTCTTGATCGGCTCGTTGAAGGCGTCAGGGGTGCGCGTTGCCCGCTCGATGCGCACGATGCGGTTGGGTTGCGGGATCTTCACGCGATCTGTCCGCGCCTGATGGTTGCAATCAGCGACGACGCGGCGAATGGAATCTCGACCGCCGCACCTTCAAGAACGATGTCACGACGATGATACCAGTGCTTAACGAGCATCAGGACAACCACAATTGCGACCTTGCGCACCGCCTCCGGCGCCCGACACTGGTACTCGACTTGCACCCGAACAGCGGCCGGGCCGCTGGCTTCGACATACCAGCCCTGCGCGTCCTGCCGCACATCAAGCTCGACGGTGCCCGGCACCGCGATCCCGTCCTCGTCCAGCGCGGTCACGTTCACGCTGTCCGCCAGTACATCGGGCATGGACAGGCGCAGCGTGCCCCAAGCCGCGAAATCCTCGCGCCATGTTGTGAGCTGCAGCGACCGACCAAGGACCCCGGCGTAGCCATCTAGGTACGCCTCGGCTGCATCTCGCGCGGCGGCAACGAGCGTCGTGCTGTAGTTCTCACCGCGCAAGAAGCAATAGTCCCGGCAGGTCTCCACCGGCACCAGCGTACCATCGGGCGGCGTCACCAGGACAGGGGGCATGGATCAGGCCTTGCCCGCCTTCGCCGCTTTATCGGCGTCCGGCGCGGGCTCCTCGACCTCCAGCCCGTCGATTTCGCGCGCGGCATCCTCCAGCTCGGGCGGACATTCCTCGCCAGCAGCATGGACCCGGGGATAGACCTCCCCATTTGCCGCGCCGAACAGGTCCTTCGTCAGCTTCGCCATGATGGTCTCTCCTGTCACCTCTGGGGAAGGGGCGGTGCGCCGCCCCTTCTGGCAGAATTGACGGGCTTACGCCGCGACGCGCTGCACCTTCATCGCCTCGGGGTTCAGCAGGCCGCCGCCGACGCGCTTCGTGGTGTAGAACTGCACGTAGGGCTTCGCGCTGAAGGGATCGCGCAGGATGCGCGTCCCTACGCTGTCCACGATCAGGTAGGACTGGTCGAAGTCGCCGAACAGGATCGGGGTCGAGTTGGCCGCCACGTCCGGCATCGCCGGAACCTCGGTCACCGGGTAGCCAGCCAGGGTGGCCGGGGTTCCCGCCTGATAGGACGGCTGCCACAGATACTGGTTCGTGGTGTCCTTCAAAAGCCGCACGGCGCGCATCGTGTTGCGGTTCATCGCGAACTGCGCGTTCGCAGTGAACTGCGACGGCAGGGCATGGACCAGCGTGATGATCCCGTCCGCCGTCAGCGCCGCCGCCGCACCCGAGTTGGTCACCAGAATCGCGCCGAACGGGTGCGCCGCGGCGTTGGCCGCTCCGGTGATATAGGTCAGGATGCCGTTCGGGCGGTTGTTCGCGCCGGACCCGGACACAAAGGCCA
>DBBA01000335.1 GCA_002291955.1 Rhodobacteraceae bacterium UBA996
CGGCGCCCGATCCGGTGGGCCCCGACGATCCCACCCCGACCAAAGCTGCCCCGGCCTTGCGCCAGGGCCTCTGGCTGGCCGCCGGGCTTGCGGTCGTGATGCTGGCGGCGGGGCTTGCGTTGTACCTTGCAGGCATGTTCGGTCCGCCGCCGGAGGTCGCGGTGGCCCCCGCGCCCGCCATCGAGCGGGCGGTGACCGTGGCTCCCGCGCCCGACCCCTGCGCCACCGACGCCATCGCGGGCTTGCGCGGCCAGCCCTTTGCCGATGTCGCCCCCCGCCTGCGCGACTGCGGCGCGGCCGTGGCCCCCGACGCGGCCCTTCTGTTGCTGGAGGATGCCGCGGCGGCTGGCGAGGCCGGGGCGCTTCTGGTGTTCGGCCGGCTCTATGACGGCGACGCGCTGGATGCGGACTTCGAGACCGCGATCGGCCTGAACTTCGCCGATGCGCCTGCGCTGGCCGCAGACTACTATGCCCGCGCCCGCGCGGCGGGTGCATCCGAGGCCGAAGCCCTGTTGCGCGCGGTCTGTGCCCGGCTGGCGGGCCTGACCGACACCCCGTCGCAGGCCGCGCGCGAGGCCCATTGCGGACCATGACCGACAAGGAACGCAGGATGACCGGATGGCAGGCGTGGATGCGGCGGGCAGCAGTCGCGGTGGGGCTGGCGCTGCTGGCCCCCGCACCGGCGGCCCTGGCCCAGACCGCAGACCCGGCCGCAGACCCGGCCGCAGATCGGCCCCTGCTGATGGACGGCACGGCGACCCTCTACCAGCGCGTCCTGACCCGGCCCGGCGCGGTCCTGTCGCCCGACCCGGCGGCACCCGGCGACCAGGTGCCCGCGTTCCAGCCGTTCTACGTCTATGACCGCGGCCCCGACGGGTGGCTGCAGGTCGGGCCCGGCACGCGCGGGGCCACCGGCTGGATCGCGGCGGCCGACACGGTGGACTGGCGGCAGAACATCGTCGCGGCCTTTACCAACCCCGCGGGCCGCACCCGGCAGGTGCTGTTCGCGACCGAGGACGCGCTGCGCCGCGCGATGGAGGACGAAGGCGTCGCCGCGCTGGAAGCCGCGCTGCTGAACCGCGCCGACAACGGTCTGCTGACGCCCGAGGATCAGGTCGTGGCGGTCGAACCGGCCGAGTTCGTGAACATCCGCGAACAGCTGTACCTGCTGCCGATCCTCGATTTCACCGAGGACGTGCACCCGCTGAACTATGACGCGAACCTGCTGATGCAGATCGCGTCGGTGCCGCTGCGCGAACAGGCCGCGCCGCTGTCGGTGGCGGATGGCGGCCCGGAGACGGGCGCGGGCGACTTCGACGTCGGCGTGGTGTTCGTGCTGGACACCACGCGGTCGATGGGCCCCTACATCGCGCGCACCCAGCGGGCGCTGTCGCGCATCATCGGGCAGATCCGCGGCACCGATGTGGGCGAGCGGGTGAATTTCGGCGTCATCGGGTTCCGCGACAACCCCGCGGCCGACCCGGGGATCGAATACCGCACCCGCACCCTTGCCCCGCTGATCCGGCGGCAGGACCAGACCGACGTGCTGTCGGCCGTGCTCGAGGCGACCGATGTCGCCACCGCCAGCACGCCCGGCTTCAACGAGGACAGCATGGCCGGCGTGCAGGACGCCATCGAGGGCACCGACTGGGAGGGTGGCGGCGACCGTTTCGACGGGCGCTACGTCATCCTTGTCACCGACGCCGGCCCGAACGACCCCGGCGATCCCGACGCGCGGTCGCCCATCGGACCGGCCGAGCTGCAGGCCGCGGCCGAGGAGAAGGGGATCGTCGTCCTGACCCTGCACCTTCTGACCGAAGAAGGGGGCGAGGCGCAGCACGCCTATGCCGAAGGACGCTACCGGGCCCTGTCGCGCTATGCCGACCGGCAGTTCTACTTTCCCATCGCGGGCGGCGCCGCGGACGCGTTCGAGGACACCGTGACCCGCCTGGTTACCGCGCTGACCGACCATGTGCGCACCGCGCGGGGCGAGGCGGCGGTGCTCGACCCCGACATGGCGGGCGAGGATCTGGTGGAACTGGGGCTGGCCGTGCGGCTGGCGTGGCTGGGCACCCGGGCGGGCACCCAGGCGCCCGACGTGATCGAGGCCTGGGTGTCGGAAAAGACCCTGGCCGATCCCGCGAAGGTCGCGTTCGAGCCGCGGCTTCTGGTGACGAAGAACGAGCTGGCGACGATGGCCGACTACATCGGCGCGCTGGTCGATCTGGCCGAAAGCACGCGGGGATCGGCCGATGCGGGCGATTTCTTCGCGCAGTTGCAGGACGTGATGGCGCGCATGGCGCAGAACCCCGACCGGCTGGTAGATGCCGAGGCGGGCACGCTGGGCGCAGGGCTCGAGTTCCTGGAACGCCTGCCCTACCGCAGCCAGATCATGGACATGACCCCCGACCGCTGGGCGCAAAGTGCCGTGGAGCGGCGGCAGATCCTGGACGGGTTGCGCCAGAAGCTGGAACAGTACCGCCGCTGGCTGCTGGACCCCGGCGTGTGGACCGCGCTGCATGACGGGGCGCCCGATGGCGAGCATGTGTTCGCCATGCCCTTCGACATCCTGCCCTGAGGTGCCGATGGACCCGGTGATCGCGGCCGAGGGCCTCAGCGTCACCCTGCAGGACGGGGCGCGGCTGTTCCGGCTCGAGGTGCCCGATCTGGCGCTGGCCCCGGGGGATGCGGTGGCGCTGACCGGGGCGAGCGGCACCGGCAAGACGCTGGTGCTCGAGGTGATGGGTCTCCTCCGCCGCCCCGATCCGGGCGGGCGGCTGGTGCTGCGGGGTCCGGGCGGGGCGGTCGATCTGGCGCAGGTCTGGGTGGGCAACCCGGGCCGGGTGCCGTCCCTGCGCGGCGGCGCCTTCGGCTTCATCCCGCAGCAGGGCGGGCTGATCCCGTTCCTGACCCTGGCCGAGACCATCGCGCTGGTGCAGCGCATCGCCGGGCGGCCCGACCCCGCCCATGCGGCAGCCCTGGCCGACCGGCTGGGGATCGCGGACCTGCTGCGCCTGCGGCCCGACCGGCTGTCGATCGGGCAGCGCCAGCGCGGTGTGATCGCAGCAGCACTCGCCCATCGCCCGGCCCTGGTGATCGCGGACGAACCCACCGCCGCGCTCGACCCCGGCAATGCGGCGGACGCGCTGGGCCTGATCCTGGAGATGGCGGCGGACAGCGGGGCGGCGGTGCTTCTGTCCTCGCACGACACGGGGCTTGTGGGCCGGTTTCCCCTGGTCCGCCGTCGGCTGCAGATCGTGCCGGGGACCGGTCCGGGCGGTGCGGCCGACCGGGTGGTCAGCCGACTGTCCCGACCTGACGCGATGACGGTGGCAGCGGTGGGCGCATGAGGCTGGTCATCTGGCTTGCCCTGCGCGACATGGCGCGCGACTGGGTGCATGTGGTCTGCAACGTCGCCGTGATCGCGGGGGTGATCGTGCCGCTTCTGGTGCT
>DBBA01000086.1 GCA_002291955.1 Rhodobacteraceae bacterium UBA996
CAAGCGGGTCCTCGACCGCCGTCTCGGCCGTCTTCCCGAGCACGTCCTCGATGGACTGCGCCGGAGAGGCGGATGGCTCCACCCTCTGGGTCTTGTGCGGTGCCTCGCCCAGATCGCGGGCCGGCACGGGCGGCAGCCGGTTCAGGTGCTCCAGGCTGACGAGGGGCAGGATGCGCCGCTGAGCAAGGACGGCGGCAGCGGCCGGGTCCTCTCCCTCGGCGAGCGCGAGCGTGATCTCGACCTTCGCCTCCGTGTGTTCGTAGTTGCCGGTGTTGTGCCGCTTCGTCAGCGCCACGACGATGGTTCCGTTGGCCATGTGTGTTCTCCGTTGGGTTGGTAGGCGGCAGAATATTACGGCTACGCCGCGCGGCTGTCCAGTGCAACGTGGATGACGCGCAGCTTTTCCACGGCCCGGCTGATGATCCGGCCGTTGAGACTGTCCCGCGCGACGAGAAAGTCAATCTGCACGTCCCGCATCTGCCCGACCCGGTGCAGGCGGTCCACGCACTGCTCGTTCTCGCCGGGCAGCCAAGACGCCTCCGCGAAGATGGCGCGGCGTCCGCGCGTCTGTAGCCCGTCGATGCCCGTTCCCGCCGCCTGCAACTGACCTACGAACAGGCGACAGCGCGGATCGGTCGCGAACGTCTGCGTCGCCTGCCTGCGGGCGAGCAGGCCCGTCGAGCCAGTGATGACCACGGGCCGGAGCGCCGACAACCGCTTGGTCAACTCCGCGATGACTTCTCGATGGTAGGCGAACAGCACCACCGGCTCGTCCTCAGCGCCCTCCGCCACCATGCGCACGTAATCCACGACGGCCGGCGCCATCGCGATGCCCATCTCTCGCCGGAGCGCGGCGATGTGGCCTCGTTCCTCCACCGGGATGTCGTCAAGCCGGTCGGGGTCGATGTCAAGCAGTCTTTCGGCCCGGGCGATCCTGTCTGTCTCGGCGTTGCCAAGCTCGATGACCGAATACATCTTGGCCGGAAGCTGCGGGGCCGCCTTGTCCTTCTCCCGCCGGACCAGGAAGTTGCACCGGAGCCGGCCCTGTAGCTCAGGCAGCCGCCCCGTGCGCTCGATCAGCCGAGGCTTCAGCACCCCGCTGCTGTCAGTGAACCACTCCGTCGTGGCGGGGTTGAAGCGTTCAGAAAAGGCATTCTCCGACATGAAGCCGAGCGCCTCGTGGTCGAGGGTCCGCCCCAGCGTGTAGCACTCGCGCGGCCGACCGACGAGAGGCGTCCCAGTGAGTGCGACGATGCGGCGGCTGTTCTGCGCTACGCCCGGCCACCTGTCCGCCTGACGTGCGTCCCACGCACCCAGGACGGCCCGGGTGCGCTGCGCGCTGTGATTGCGCAGGTAGTGGGCTTCGTCGAGGATCGTCACATCCCACTGCTCCGCCGCGACGGCGCGGCCGATGCCGGTGCGCATCCGGTCATAGGACACCAGGACGAAACGGGCGCGGGGGTGGACGCCATGGCGGGCGGAAGAGATGACGAACACCGGGTCAGTCACGCCGGGCCGCAGGGGGATGACCCAGTCGCGGATCATGTCGCGCCACTGAAGCAGCACCGCCGCCGGGCAGATCACCAGCACCCGCTTCGCCTCCGTGGCGTTGACGATGGCCAGGGCCTGCACCGTCTTGCCCAGGCCCATCGGGTCGCCAATCAAGGCGTGCGGACGCGCCAGAGAGTAGGCGACGCCAGCCCGCTGGAACGGAAACAGAGCCCGGCCCGGCGGCAGCGGCGGCCCGAGCCCCGGCTGGTCGAGCGCGAAAGACCAGTCATACTGCCGCTTGAACGGTGCCAGAACCCGCCGGGCGGCCTCGTCCGCGATGTCCCACAAACCGACTGCCGCCCATGGGTTCCACATCGGCTTGGCGTTGTAGTCAGCAGTGTAGTAGCGAGCGGTGCCGGGCGGCGAGACGGTGGTCTGCGTCCAGCCGGACAGGTCGCCGGCCGCATCCCGGGCCTCCTGAGGCGTCCCGGTCCAGACGAACGCGGAATGCCCCTGGTGATGCGTCAAAGACGCCATGTTGTGCTCCGTCAGGACGTGAGCGCTCGTTTGATCTCTGCGGTGAAATATGTGACGACAGCGGCCACTGCCGAAGCGACGGCCATAAGCTGGAGCCGCCATCGCTCGACCGCCGAGACGCGCTCCGCGAGCTTCGGGATGCCGTCAACGACGGTGTCCGTCTTCTGTTCGATCCGAGCCAACCGCTCTCGGATGTCGGCCAGATCGCGGTGGGTCGCAAAGTCTGTCATGGGGCTCCGCCGTTCGTGCTGATAACGTTGCCAGATACTACCTACTCAGAGCCGGTGCTGTCCAGCCGGTGGCCAGTCAGCGTGTTGTCGCGAGGGTGCGGACCGACAGGGTCGCCGATGGTCCGCCCGACGGGAACCGGCACAGTGTTCGGGTGCTGCTCGTCGGCAACGATGATGTTGACGATAGTGCCGTTCTTGACGACGGCCCAAGCGCGCGACATCAGCCGAACTCCTGGACGGTGATCCAGCCGGCACCGCCG
>DBBA01000072.1:0-663 GCA_002291955.1 Rhodobacteraceae bacterium UBA996
AGGCCGATCAGCCCCTTGGTTGTCAGGAAACGGCGCATCGGGCTATCCCAGCCGGATGCGCGGATCGACCGCGCGATACAGCAGGTCCACGATCAGGTTCGTGACCATCACCACCGCCGCGATCACGAAGACCGACGCCTGGATCAGCGGCAGGTCGCGGTTCAGAAGCGCCTGATAGGTCAGCCAGCCCATGCCGGTGTAGCCGAACAGGCTTTCCACCACGATGATCGACCCGAACAGATAGCCGATCTGAAGGCCCGCGATGGTGATGACCGGCCCGATGGCATTGGCCAGCCCATAGCGCCAGATGACGGTCCGTTCCGACAGCCCCTTGGCGCGGGCGACCCGGATGAACTCCTGCTCCAGGATGCCGGTCATGGCCGAGCGCGTCATCCGCGTCAGGTGCGCCATCAGACCAAGGCCAAGGGCAAGCGAGGGCAGCAGCGCATGGCGCACCGCGCCCCAGAAGCTTTCCGACGGTTCCACGAACCCCGACGACGGCAGCCAGCCCAGCCACCGGGCAAAGACAAGGATCATCACGATCCCCCAGAAGAAATCCGGCAGGCTGACGCCCAGAAGCGAGGTCGTGGACGATGCCGTGTCCTGCCAGCGGTCGCGGTGGACCGCCGCCCAGACGCCCAAGGGCACCGCGCAGGCGAGGGC